>CAZCEX010000058.1:0-13435 GCA_964497785.1 uncultured Thermoanaerobaculia bacterium
CCGACCCCGCCGCCGGAACCCCCAACGACAGCGGCCCCTCCCCCACCTCCGCCTGAAGCGGCGCCTGCGCCTCCGGCTGGAGAGGATTCGGGCAACAGGACGGTCATGATTGTGCTGTCATACCTGGGTTTGCTCGCGTTGATTCCGTTCTTCGTGGACAAGGACAACGCCGAGGTCCAGTGGCACGCCAAGCATGGCCTGGTGCTGACGGTCGTTGAGTTTGTTGTTTTTATAGGCCTGTGGATTGTTGGTTTTGTCCTGGGGATGGTTTTTGGTCCGCTGGGGTGCCTCGTCATAGTCTTACAGATGGTGTTGTTCTTGGGTGTGATCATCCTCCACGTCGTCTGCATCGCAAAGGGGTTGAAGGGCGAACGCTTCATTATCCCGATGGTGAGCGAGTACGCCGACAAGTTCTGAAACGACGGCGGCCTCAAGAGCAGCGGTTGTGCGCCGAGTTCTGCCGTGGATCGTTCTCGCCTTGTTGGTGCTGTTGGTGGTCGACGTGCGTCGTCCACCATCCAGGCAGTTGACCAACCGAGCGCTGATTTTTGCGGTGCGGAGCTATCAGGCCGTCCTGTCGAAACCGCTTTTTGGAATGGGGGTCCGGTGTCGGTTCGAACCAAGCTGCAGCCGGTATGCCGAAATCGCCCTGATCAACCTCGGCGCCGTCTCCGGGATTGCTGCAATCTGTGGTCGTCTCATCAGGTGTGGGCCGTGGACGCCATCGGGTACAGTCGATCCGCCACCGCCCCCGAAATGTCACACGAACGTCACACCTGATTCTCCGGCTCAGCGCCCTGTTCGACCCTGTGATAGCCTCCACTGAATAGCTTGAGAGGAGGGCGGCGAAACGCTTTTGATGGAGCCGGCGCCGCCTTTCTCCAATGGAGGCATCATGAAATCGTTTCGTCTGGTTGTCTGTTTGACTCTCGTTTCCTGGGTTCTTCTGCAACCTGTTCCTGCGGCCGGAGAGGGCGAAACGGAGCGCATCGGGCAGGGGGAACTTCGGGAGGTCCTGATCTCGATTTTCCAGGATCTGCAGACCGACCCGATGTATATCAACCTGCGCGAACAGGTCGAGCGTGCCCCGGACGACGCGGCGACGATCGATCGTTTCCTCAACTACCTTCCCCTGTCGCCGCTCGAGATGTTGCGTGCCGACATGGAGCTCAGGCGCTACGAGTTCATGGTGCCGCGCGAGGTCATGGCCCTTCACCGAGACTGGATCCGAGGCCACGTCGAACAGGCCCGGCGCTTTTACGGAGATGATCTGGTGGATGGTGTTCTCGGCGAGGACCACCCGATCGCACCCGTAGCGGACGATGGCGGTCCGGGCGCCGAGGCCACCAAGGAGGCCACCGTCGGGCCGAACCACAACCTGGCCAGCGGCAATGCGCAAGACCCCGAGGACTACCAGGGTGAGGTGCAGGTCAAGGTCAATCCGGCCAATGCCCTGCAGGTGATCGCGGCGGCCAATACCATGGCCGGTTGCTCCGGCGACAGCACCCAGGCCGTGTTCTACTCCGACGATGGCGGCGTCACCTGGGACATGACCTGTCCGCCCTCGCGCAGCGCATTCGGTCTGCCGGTGTGCGAACCGCTCGGTTTGGGTGGAATCGTCATCGGCTCGGACCCGGCCCTTTGGTGGGGGGCCGACAATACGGCCTACCTCGAATACATGATGGTCTGTCTTGATTTCCTGGGAGGTCTGCTGTCGCAAGACTTCGCGATCGTGACCACCAGCTCGACCGATGCCGGTGCGACCTGGAGCGCAAAGGGCACTGTGGTCAACAGCTGGGGATCGGGCACGGTCGAGGACAAGGAGTTCTACCACATCGACCGCTACCCCTCGAGCCCATATTTTGGCCGCCACTACACGTGCTGGGATACGAACAACAACGAAAAGTTCGCGTGGTCTCCCGACGCGGGAGCGACCTGGAACCTGGTCGACCTGCCATCGGCCCCGACCGGAGGGACGGACCTCGGCTGTGAGATCGCGGTCGCCAAGAACGGAACGGTGCACGTCATCTTCGATTCCCTGACCTGCGTTGGCAACACCTGCAGCAACGAGGAGATGTTTGCCACACGGTCGACCGACGGTGGGGCGACCTGGAGCACCCCTGTGCGGGTGCGCGACTTCAACCTCGCCAGTTTTTCGGGGGCCAACACGCCCGGCCCACAGGATTCACGAGGCATCAACCCGTTTGGTGCAGTGGACGTCGACAACTCGGGTGGCGCTTGTGACGGTACGCTGTACGCGACCTTCACCGATTTCGTGACCGGCAGCGCAGAAAATACCGATGTGTGGTTGAGCGTCTCGACCGACAACGGCGCCACCTGGAGCACGCCGTTGCGGATCAACGACGACGGTGTAGGCGGCCAAGCCCAGTTCCACCCGACGCTGGTCGTCGACCAGAGCGATGGATCCGTCGTCGTGGCCTGGCAGGATGCGCGCAACGACACCGGAAACCACCAGGTGGACGTCTACCTTGCTCGGTCCACCGACTGCGGCCTGTCATTCGAACCGAACGTGCAGCTGACGGAGTCATCGGCCGAGTTCAACAATTCAGGCATTTCCTGGACGAATGTGAATACCACCGACAACGTCGGCGCCAACCCGAATCAGTTCGGTGAGTACATGGGGCTCGATGTGCTCAACGGTACGGCGTACGTCGCCTGGATGGACTCGCGCCACTACTACCCGGCGACAACCGCTGAACCGGAGAAGGAGAACATCGGTTTCGCGACGGTGACCTTCGCCACAGTCGACCCCTTCATCTTCGCCGATGGCTTCGAGAGCGGTAGCACCTCGGCCTGGTCGGATTCCTTGCCGTAGAAATCTGTCGGGCAGAGGCGCCAAGATCCACCCCGTGCGTGTCAACTTCAGGCCTCTGCCCGACAGATTTCTCAACCATTCACGCCGGGCTCCGCCCGGGCTATCATGGTTCAAAATGGAGGAAGCTCATGATCGGAATTCCGCGCACCATCATGGTCCCGACGGACTTTTCGCCCACCGCAGAGCACGCCATCCAGTGCGCACGGATGTTGGCGGTAGCGTTCGAGGCAGAGATTCACCTGGTGCATGTTCGCATTCTCCTCGAGGGCCAGGTTCAGAACGAGGAGCTGCAGCGCCAGATGGATCGCATCGACGCCCAGAACGACGAGCATACGAAGAAGATTCTTGGACAACAGGCCGAGGAGGGCCGGGTCATCATGCACCCGCACCTCATTCGCGGGATGTCGGTGCCCGAGGCCCTCATCGAGACACGGCGCAATCTCGGATGCGACCTCGTCGTCATGGGGACCAACGGCCGCCGCGGGCTCCGGCACCTCCTGCTCGGATCGGTTGCCGAATGCCTGTTGCGAACCGCCGACGTGCCGGTGATCACAGTGCGCGAAAAAGCCATTGCCGGGCATTCGCCGCCCCGGCGCTTCCTCGTACCGCACGACTTTTCGGAACGCTCCCGAGCAGCGCTTGACGTTGCCCGGATATGGGCGCAAGCGTTGGGGGCCCGGATCACCCTGCTGCACGTGGTCGAGCCGGTCGTATATCCCGAGTTCTATGCGGTTGACGTCATGCCCGACGAGGTGCTCGACCGTATCGAAAGACAGAGCCGCGACGTGATGGCCGAGGCGGCGGCAATGCAGCTCGAAGGCGTGGATTTCACCCTCGAGGTAGTGAATGGCAGGGCCGTGGACTCGATCGTCGAAGCGGCGGATCCTGATCGCCAGGACCTGGTCATCATGGGAACGCGAGGTCTCTCCGGTCTCGAGCACCTCCTGCTCGGCTCGGTCGCGGAAGGCATCGTGCGGCGCTCGCGCATTCCCGTACTGACCGTGCGCGCCGACGAAGAGTAGCGGCAGGAGGCGGAATAACGCAAACGCGCAGAGAAACCGAGTGTGGGAGCTGGCGGCGTATTGATGAGGGTTCCGCACCTCTCATTCAATTGTTAATGAGCCTCAGGCTCTTGGCCTGTGGGCATCATCAATCGTCCGGATCATCTCCACGGTCAAATCAGCCAACGAACCGAGCACAATGCTCGCGTCGCCGAAGCTGGTGGGCGATGCCTGCGAAAAATCCGGCACGGCGACGACCCACATGCCGGCCCGGTGAGCCGACTCGACGCCGAGCAGAGAGTCTTCGAACGCCAGGCAGTGCTCGGGGGAAATGCCGAGGCGTCGGGAGGCTGTGAGGTAGACGGCGGGGTGGGGCTTGCCGTGCGCCTCGTCCATCGAGGAGCAGCGCAGGCCAATCCGCTGGCCGACCCCGATTCGTTCGAGAGCGGCGTCGATGTGTTCGACAGTGGACGACGATGCTACGGCGAGAGTGATCCGCTGCTCTTCGAGCAGGTCGAGGGTGTGCTCGACGCCGGGCATGGCGCGACCTTCACGGCGCAGCAGGGTGAGCATGCGGTCCTCGATCTGTTGTTGGACCTGGTCTGTTGATGGGCCAGACCAGGGCGACTGCCGATACCAGTGGGCGACCACCGCGTCGCAGCGCATACCGATGGTGGTACGGCAGTCGTCGTCCGTCAGCTTGAGCCCGACCTTGGCGAAGACCTCACGTTCGGCTCGCCGCCATAAGGGCTCCGAGTCGACGAGCAGTCCGTCGAGATCGAAGATGGCGGCACGAATCAATGTCGCGCCACTCTCCTACAGCAGGTCCGATTTGCCTGAGTCGACCCACTCGGCGTCGGATAATACGTCGGTCCTGAAGATCACCAGGTCGGCGTTCCACTGACCGTCAGTGAAAAAGACGACCTTGTCGGCTTCACTGCGAATGTCGGTATAGCACCAGATCGGGCCCTCGGTGGCTTCCCACGCGCTCGCGGTCTCGAATACCACGAGATGGGCCTCGGACCGAATGTCGGTGACGAAGACCTTGAGATCAGCTTCGGACTCGATTTCGGTGCGGTACAACTTGGGCATCAGAAGCGCCACTCGAGACCAGCATTGGCCGCAAAACCGCTGACGTCGAGGTCGAGATCGCCCTCGATGATCTCGAAATCGTCGTATCGAATGGTTGCGCTGGCGTCTCGGTACATGGCCTCGATGAAGAACCGGAAGGTGGTGCCGCCGATGGTCGCCCCGAGGATTCCGTAATAACCCCACTCGTTGTCAACGTCGCCGAGATTGGAGTCGAACTGGTAGTAGGAGGCGCCGACGTTGAAGTAAAAGAGCTCGTTGATGCTGACATGCACGCCGATGTCAGCGACCATATTGTCGATTGAGTCGACTTCGTACTCTCCCAGGTCGAACTCTTCGCCTTCGAAGTAGCCCGTGACGCCGAGACTGAGCCCGAGGCTCTCGCTGAAGGTGTAGCGAGCCCCAGCGCCGGTGAAGGCGCCTGCGTCGCTTGTATCCCAGTACGATCCGAAGATCTTCAGGTTGCCGGCCGCCGCCGGTGCCGCGAGACCGAGGCAGATGAGGAGTGCCGTGCCGACCAGGATGAAGCGAGAAGCAAAACGCATGTCATGAACCCCCAAATGTGATGCTTGCGATAATAGCGCATTGGCGGCCCCGCTGTGTTCGTCGGTTCTGACGCTTTGCAGATCCGTCACCGTGATATTCGGCTTCGATTGTCGATGCGGGAGAACGACGCCGAAGATGAGAAGAGAAAAACAACAAAAATGTTAATCTGACTCGAGCTCAGGTCTATACTTGTCAATCGTTTTCCAGGTGTCTTTTTTGGGGGAGTGCCGGAATGCTGATCGCTCGAAGTCTTCTTGCTGTGCTCGTTCTTGCCGCCGGGTTGGCGCCGGCAACCTCGGGGGAACTCGAGACGCAGGCGCTTGAGCACGTTATCGACTCGACGGTCTTCGTCAAGGTCAACCGGGTTTTCCGGGGCAACTACTTTCCCTCTTCCGGAACCGGCTTCTTTGTCCACCCAGAGGGATTCGTCATCACGAACTGGCACGTAGTCTCCGACCAGATCATGGCGGAGATCTACGGTGATTCCCGGGAGATTTCGACGAAAGTCATCAGCCTCGAAGTTGTTGTCGGCAGCGGAGCCGACCAGGAGAAGGTGCTCAAGGCACGTATCGTGGCCCTCGACCGGGACCGCGATCTGGCCCTGCTTAAAACGGAGTTCGAGCCGCAGGCCTGGCTCGACGTGGCTGCTCCCGCGGAGGTAGGGCTGACAGATCAGGTGTGGATTGTCGGTTTCCCACTTGGTGAGTATGCCGCTGTCGGCAGGGGGCCGGAGAGAGGCGACAACGTGAACCCCGAGGTGAGCGTCAATGCGGGCCTCGTGACCTCGCTGAGGCTCGACGAAAAGGGCGGCCTCAAAGCAATCCAGACCGATGCGGCCGTCAATCCGGGAAATTCGGGTGGGCCGATGATCAACGCCGCAGGGGACGTTGCCGGGGTCATCAACTCGATGATCATGGGCGCTCAGGGGCTCGGTTTCGCCATCTCGGGTAAGGTTCTGCGTGAATTCGCCACTCGCAAGGCGGTGACCATCGATTTCAAACCGTCTCTGGTCATGACGCCATTTGAGCCGATCGAGGTGACGGTGAAGGAGATCCTCGCGGATCTCGACGTCGCTGCGGGGTTCGTCTCTTTCGAAGGCCCGGACATCTCCACGCTGAAGGTCCCTCTCGTTCGTGATGGGGACGAATGGAAAGCCACAGTTGTGATTCCGGATCCCGAGCCCGAAGTCGAGCGGGCGTCGTCGTACATCGCCGAGGTTCGCTTCACCGGCGCCGATCGAAAAGACATCATTGCCCGACGTTTTCGAATCAAGAGCTACTCTCCTTCGGCGGTGCCGTTGGTTGCCGGCCAGCGGCCATCGACCAAGATCGTCCAGGACCGACAGGCGTTCTCCAACGAAATGTCGATCTCCGATTACACCAAAGCGGGCGAGGTGAGTGGCAAGAAGACGAGGTCCCTCTCCGACGTTGCCAAGAACATCAAGCTCGAGAAATCGGAAAGCGGTTCGATCGTGATCGACAACAATACGATCAACCAAATTACCAACCCGCTCGAGTACAAGTTTCCCGACTCGCGGTATGAGCATCTGGGTTCATCGAGCACCAAACAGCTCGCTGAAGAGTACGACGTTACTCGCTGGGCGTTGCGGGAGGCGAAACGATACATCCCGGTAGTCAAGCGTTACCTCGAAGAACCGGACTATCGCACGCGCAACGAAGCCAAGCGCTGGCTTCGGGTTTTCAATGGCATGATCGTCGACCTCGAGCCGGAGTTCCGCGAGCTCACTCGGCGCATGGTCGACGCCAAGCTGGTCCTGTGCCTCGAACCAGACGAAGAGGCCTGGTACTTCCGGCACGCCGCACCCTGCAGTAACCCGATCGAGCCCTGAAAGCTCCCGGGTGAGAGCAGGCGCGAGTGCCTCTATCATGTCCGGGGAGGCCTGCATGCCCGAGGTCGATTTCATCCTCAACGGAAAACCGGTGGTCGTGACCCATGACGCCGACGAATCGCTGCTCGAGGTGTTGCGCGAGCGCTGCGGTATCACATCGCCCAAGGACGGCTGTGCGCCGCAGGGCTTTTGTGGCTGCTGCACGGTCCTGGTGGCGGGACGTCCGGCCCTTGCCTGCCTCACCGATGCGGTACGGGTGGCAGGAAAAGAGATCACCACCCTAGAGGGTCTGCCTGAAGAGCAGCGGCAGTTGTTGGCCACTGCATTTGAGCGCGAGGGCGCCGTGCAGTGCGGATTCTGCACTCCGGGCATCGCGGTGCGAACAGCGGCCCTGATCGAGCGTGGCCAGGCTACCGATCCAGCACGCATCAAGCGCGCGTTGCGCGGGCACCTCTGCCGGTGTACCGGATACGGCCGTATCGTCGATGCCGTCATGACGGCCGGCGAGATCGCCGCGAATGGAAAGGATGCCGGTGAGGGCGCCCCGCGTCGAGGGCAGTTTTTCGGTGAACAATTCGGCCTCGAACGCAGTGCCTCAGCAGCCTCCGAAGTCACGAAGGCGGGTGTCGGAAGCGCGGTTTCCCGCCTCGGTGCAGCCGATCAGGTTCTCGGCGCCAAGCCTTTCGTCGCCGATCTGTGCGAGCCCGGCATGTTGCACGCAGCCGTCGTTCTGTCGCAGCACCCGCGAGCGGTCGTTCGCTCGATCGATAGTGCTGCAGCAGCTGGTGCGCCAGGGGTTGAGCGCATCGTCACCGCCGCTGACGTACCCGGCGCCCGTTTTCTCGGCCTCATCACCCACGACTGGCCGGTTCTCGTGGCCACCGGCGAAACGACCCGGTGCGTCGGTGACGTTCTGGCTGTTGTGGTGGCCGACAGCCGCCGCCACGCCCGCCATGCTGCCGATCTGGTCGTCGTCGATTACGAGGTGCTCGAGCCGGTGACCGATCCGGCCGCGGCTCTCGAGCCGGAGGCGCCCCAGGTGCACCACGGCGGCAATCTGCTCGACGCCTGTGCCTTCAGCCGGGGCGACGTGGAAGCGGCGCTCGCCGAGTCTTCCTACGTGATTGAAGAGACCTTCACGACGCAGCGCATCGAGCACGCCTTCCTCGAACCCGAGGCGTGTTTTGCCGTGCCGCGCGACGGCGGGCTCCATATCTTCTCGCAGGGTCAGGGCGTGCACGAGGATCGACGCCAGATCGCCGCTCTTCTCGGAGTCGAGGAGTCGATGATCGAGGTCGAGCTGGTGACGAACGGCGGCGCCTTCGGGGGCAAGGAGGATCTTTCGATTCAGGGACATGCCGCCCTCTCGGCATGGCTCACGGGGCGTCCGGTGCGCCTCGACCTGAGCCGTGATGAGAGCCTGCTCATGCACCCCAAGAGGCACCCGTTGCAGATGCACTACAGGGTCGGCGCCGACGCGGAGGGGCGGCTTACGGCCGTTCACGTTCGCATCCTCGGCGACACCGGCGCTTACGCATCGGTCGGCGCCAAGGTGCTCGAGCGTGCGGCCGGCCACGCGTGCGGCCCCTACCGGGTCCCTGCGGTGGATGTCGAGGCTCGCGCCGTCTATACCAACAACCCCCCGTGCGGGGCGATGCGCGGCTTCGGCGTCAACCAGACGGCGTTTGCAATTGAGGGCCTGTTGGATCGCCTGGCTGAGAAGGTTGGCATCGACGGTTGGGACATCCGCGAACGCAACATCCTCAAGGAGGGCGATCGCTTCGCACCCGGCCAGATCATGACCGCGAGCTGCGGCATCGGCGCCACCCTCGAGGCGGTGCGCGACATCTACAAGCAGGCTGATCGAGCCGGCATCGCTTGTGGAATCAAGAACACCGGCATCGGCAACGGCATGGCCGACACGGGGCGGGTGCTGCTACGGGTCGGAGAGGGCGGGTCGGTCGAGGCGCTGACCGGGTTCACGGAGATGGGCCAGGGCCTGCATACCATCGTACGCCAGGTCGTCTGCCACGAGACCGGCCTGAATCCCGAGAATATCTCTGTTCGTACGATCAGCCGGCCGGAAATCGAGTGCGGCATGACGACGGCGTCGCGAGCGACGGCCCTGACGACGGTCGCTGCCCAACGCGCGGCTCAGAAGCTCTTCAGCGCTTTCGAAAATGACGACCTCGCAGCCCTCGAGGGGCAAGAGTTTTTCGGTGAGTACATCTGTGACTTCACGGTGGCGCCAGGAACGCCGGGCGACAACCCGATCACCCACCTCACCTTCGGTTATGCGACTCAGGTGGTCATCCTGGACGACGAGGGTCGCATAGAGCGCATCGTTGCCGCCCACGACGTCGGCCGGGCGATCAACCCCCTGCTGTGCGCAGGCCAGGTCGAGGGTGGTGTGCACATGGGCCTCGGGCAGGCTCTCACCGAGGACTTCCCATGCGAAGATGGGCGACCCACCAGCCTTCTCCTCAGGGATCTCGGCATCATCCAGGCCGACCGCATGCCCGCCGTCGATACCATCCTGATCGAGGTGCCGGACGAGGTCGGCGGATACGGCTCGAAAGGTGTTGGCGAGATCGGCCTCGTGCCGACGGCTGGGGCTGTCGCCTCGGCGCTCCACCGGCGTGATGGAGTCTGGAGGACCGAGTTGCCGATGGGAGAAAGCGGCCTGCTGCGCGATCCCAAGGCCGACCGGAACCGTGGCCGATGAGCGACCGTTTCTTTACGACGGACTTCGCCGAGCTGGCAGATTGGGTATTTACGGATCTCGAGCAACGAGGGTCGGTCTTCGACATCTTTCGCGATCGCTGGTTCGAGCCGCGGGCCGATGATGGTTTTCGCCTCGATCTGGGTGACGAGACGATCGCGACCCCTTTCGGGGTGGCGGCCGGGCCGCACACCCAGCTCGCCGCCGGCATCGTCGCTTCCTGGTTGTGCGGCGCTCGTTTGCTCGAGCTGAAGACGGTGCAGCGGCGCGGAGTCGAGGTCGTTCGGCCGTGTATTCGAATGCGCGACGAGGGTCTCAACGTCGAGTGGTCCCAGGAACTCGAACCTGAGCAGTCCTTTGCGCAGTATCTCGATGCCTGGGTGCTCGTTCACGCTCTCCATCGTCGTCTCGGGTGGCCGGGTTCCGGGCCGGAGACGGTGTTCGACATCAGTGTTGGCTACGACTTCGACGGGCTCGTGTCGGCGCCCATGGAGCGCTACTTCGCGCTCGTAGCCGACGCCGGAGAGGCTCTCCTTGAGCGGCAACGATTCTTGGGGCGGCTACGTCGTGATCTTGCCGACCTCGAAGTGCCGTCACGGCTCGCGCGACGAGTCACGCTGTCGACCCTGCACGGTTGCCCGGCCGAGGACATCGGCCGCATGATGGGCCACCTCATGACGGAGCACGGCCTGCATGCGCGGGTGAAGCTCAACCCGTCACTGCTCGGGGCCGAGTTCGTGCGCTCGATCCTCCACGACGAGCTCGGATTCACCGACTTCGAGCCCGACGAAGGAAGTTTTGCTCAAGACCTGCGTCTCGCCGACGCCGTCGACCTCGTGGCGGAACTGCGGGGCGTTGCGGCCCGCGCAGGGGTGACCTTCGGCGTCAAGCTCTCCAACACCCTGCCCTTGCGTCACCGGGGCGAGGCCTTCCCCGTGAGCGAGAACACCATGTACCTCTCGGGGAGGCCGTTGCACCCCTTGACGGTTCAGACTGCGGCGGCGTTGGCCCGTGAGTGCGGACCGGAACTGTCGATCTCTTTCTGCGGCGGGGCGGACGCCTTGAATGCGCCGTCTCTGTTGGCTTGTGGACTGACGCCGGTCACGACGTGCTCGGATCTGCTGCGCCCAGGCGGTATTCCACGCCTGCGCCAGTACGTCGACACCACCCGCGCTGCCATGGACGGGGCACAGACGATCGACGACTACTGCCTGGTTCGGGCGCGGCAATCGGCGTTTGCGGGCGAGGACTCCTCAGAAGCCGCAGCATACAATCTGCAACAGTACGCCAAGCGTGTGCTGTTTGATCCGGCCTACCAACGGGCGACCTTTCACCGTCCCGGGAAACGATCCACGCGGGGGCTCGGCCTATTCGACTGCATTCATGCGCCCTGCATTGATGCTTGTGGCATCGAACAGGACGTCCCCGAGTACCTGCGGCGGGTGGCTGCGGGCGATACCGACGGCGCCGTGGCCGTCATCCGACGCGACAACCCCCTGCCGGTGATCCTCGGTCGCACCTGCCACCACCCCTGCGAAACGGACTGCGTGCGCACCCACTACGACGAGCCGGTTGCAATTCGTGACATCAAACGATTTGCGATGGAATACGGTTCGGGCCGTGAGGACCGGGCCAAGCACGGCGGTGGGGGCACTGTGGCTGTCGTGGGCGGTGGTCCGTGCGGCCTTGCAGCAGCGTGGGAGCTGCGGCGGGCCGGGATCGACGTCACCGTCTTCGAAGCCGATGCCGAGGCCGGTGGAATGGTCACGGCGACCATCCCGGTCTATCGAGCTTCCGACGAGGCAGTGCAGACCGATCTTGTTGCCCTCGAGGCCGCCGGCGTGGATTTTCGCTATGGACAGAGGTGCGGCCTTGATTTCAGCGTATCGGACCTTCGTGCCCAGGGTTTTGACGCCATCGTGCTCGCGGCGGGCGCTCCTTGCGGCAAGAAGCTCGGTCTGGCGCACGAAGAGGCCGAGGGCGTCTGGGACGGTTTGCGGTTCCTTCGTCGCACGCGCCGCGGGGGCGACGTCGCCATCGGTCGCCGTGTGGGCGTCATTGGTGCCGGTGACGTGGCAATGGACTGTGCTCGCACGGCCATACGGCTCGGCGCCGAGGTCTCGGTGATCTACCGCCGTCAGGCCGCTCACAGCCCCGCCCACCCCGAGGAGATGCGCGCGCTCGTTGAGGAAGACGTTGTCTTTTGTGAGCTCCTGAACCCCGTCGCCATCAAAAGCGAGGGTGGTGTGCTGCGGGGCGTGCGCTGCCAGCGGATGCGACCGGGTGCGCCTGGCGCCGACGGCCGACCGCGCCCCGAACCCGTACCCGGTGAGTTCGAAGTCCTCGAACTCGATACTCTGGTGGTCGCGATCGGTCAGAACCCGGACCCGGCGACGCTGGAGGTCGATGGCCTCGAGCTCGACCGCGGGGGTAGGGTGGTGGTCGATCCCGATACGGGAAAGACCTCGGTCGAGAGGCTCTGGGCCGGCGGTGACGTGGTCCGAGGCCCGTCGTCGATCGTTGCGGCAGCCGGTGACGGCCGGCGGATCGCGCGCGACGTCGTGCAACAGATGAGCCATCGTCAGGTGAGCGAGTTCGGAGCGGGCGAGAAACCGCACTCCGAGTGGCTTCCCGACAAGTCGGTTGTGGCGAGGCTCATGGCCCTGCGAGCCGAGCGTGTCAAACGGGTGCCGACCCCGGAGCTGGCGCCGGCTGATAGGCGGGGCTTCGGCGAGGTCGCCGGTACCTACAGCGTCGCCGAGGCCCGTGCCGAAGCCGCACGCTGTCTCGAGTGTGATGTCATGTGCTCGACCTGCGTTACTGTGTGCCCCAATCGCGCCTTCCTGACCTACTCAGTCGAGCCCTTCTCGGTGTGCTGGCCTGAGGGTGACGAGATGGTTGAGCACGAGGTGGCTCAGCCCTACCAGGTTGCGGTGATCAACGACTGGTGCAACGCCTGCGGCAACTGCACCGAGTTCTGCCCCACGGCCGGCGAGCCGCACGTCGACAAGCCGCGCATCGTATTCGACCGGCAGGCTTTCGAACTCATCAAAGACAACGCCTTCCACCCGCTCTGGCGCGACGGTGTCTTCGAGCTGCTGGCGCGCCACGACGGCGCGACTCACCGTCTGACCTGGGGCGATGTCCTGCGCTACGAGCATCCTCTTGGCGCGGCCGAGTTCGACCCCGACACCGCAAAGATGACGGGCCTGACTGGCGTCGCCGCCGACTGGTCCGTCTGTGTCGTTATGCTTGCTCTTGGTCGCGGTCTTCAACGATCCGCCCCGGGCCTGTTGGCGGCGTGCGCGCGGCGGGCCAACGCGGAGGCTGGTGAATGATGCAGGCCATTCCCATCCCGTTGAGTCAGGTTGATCGCGAATGGCGATCAGAAG
>CAZCEX010000059.1:0-13334 GCA_964497785.1 uncultured Thermoanaerobaculia bacterium
TTTTTTGGCGTATTCTTGGCCCATACCACCAGTATGAACCTGCAAATCCGCCGAATAATGGCCTCAAACGACCCTCCAAAATCCATCCACCCTCTATGCAATACACCCTCCTAGTCTGTGCTACCGTCGCGTTTCGGGAGGGTCGATGAGCGATAACAAAAGGGCGTTGGTAACTGGCGGAGCGGGTTTTCTCGGATCTCACCTGTGCGAAAGGCTGCTTGAAGAAGGCCACGATGTGGTCTGCATGGACAATCTCATCACCGGTTCGGTGAGCAACGTCGAGCATCTGTTCGGCCGCGACGGTTTCATTTTCGTCGAGTATGACGTCACGAACTTCATCGATGTACCGGGGCGGCTCGACTACATCCTCCACTTCGCATCGCCGGCCTCGCCGATCGACTATCTCAAGCTGCCGATCCAGACTCTCAAGGTGGGTTCTCTCGGGACTCACAAGGCCCTGGGTCTGGCCAAGAGAAAGGGCGCACGGTTCCTTCTGGCGTCGACGTCTGAGACCTATGGAGATCCTCTTGTGCATCCCCAGCCTGAAGACTACTGGGGGAACGTCAACCCGGTCGGTCCGCGTGGCGTGTACGACGAGGCGAAAAGATTCGCCGAAGCGATCACGATGGCCTACCATCGGCATCACGGGGTCGAAACGAGGATCGTGCGGATCTTCAATACCTACGGATCTCGCATGCGAGCCGGCGACGGACGCGTCGTGCCCACCTTCATCAACCAGGCGCTCCAGGGGGAGCCCCTGACCTGCTTCGGCGACGGTTCGCAAACGAGGTCCTTCTGCTACGTCGACGACCTCATTGAGGGCATCTATCGACTTCTGCTCTCCGACTATGACGAGCCGATGAATATCGGCAATCCGGCCGAGATGACGGTATTGCAGTTTGCTCAGGAGATCGTTCGGCTCATCGGGTCGGACTCCGAGATCACCTTTACGGAACTTCCGGTTGACGACCCCAAGGTGCGCCAGCCGGACATCACGCTGGCACGCAAGACACTCGGGTGGGAACCCAAGGTCCTTCTGAAGGACGGCCTGGCCACAACCATCGAGTTCTTCGCTGCGAAGAGTCGGTGACCGCAAACCAGCACCAGATTTTCCCTGTAGAGTCGGGTCGATCGTGGGTGGCAGCCGAGAGGCAATATCGGGCAGTTGAAACGCAAAGACGCCAAGAGCGCGAAGTTTCAGTTCATTGAGCCTCTTCGCGGCCTTCGCGTCTTGGCGTTTCAAATTCACGCCGCTGCGGTTGGCTTTGGCCTGATTTGTGGGGACACCCCTGATGCGGTTTAGGATGAGCAATGCGGTTTCGCGCGTTTGACGTGGCGGGCCTCGTCGCCGTTGCGTGCTTCGTTGTGGTTCTTGGCGCCGATTTCCAGGGCCTGCGGTCCTCCTCTCGAGAGGTCGAGGTGCACCTGACGGATGTCGAAAGAGAACAAGGCTTCCGGCCCGGGGTGAGCTGGTTCGGTCTTTACCTCGATGACGAAAAGGTCGGTTTCGCTCGAACTGCGCGCCAGCGTGGGCCAGACGGTTTCTCGATGCACCAGGATGCCGTACTCGACATCGAGGTGTTGGGGTCGGGGCAGAGAATCGAGGTTCAATTGCAGGCGTTTCTCGATCAGGATTTCAGGCTCAATCATTTTGACCTGGAGCTGACCAGTGCGGTGCTGAATGTTTCGGCCGCAGGCATCGTCGAGGGTCGGGAGTTGGATCTGGTCGTCACCGTCGGAGAGGTCGAGGACAGGACGAAGGTTCCCCTGGATGACCGACCGTTGCTCGACGTCGGAGTCAATGCGCTTGTTTTGAGCCGGCGTCCTCAAGTCGGAGAAGTGATCGAGCTCGAGGTGTTCGACCCCTTCGGCTTGAAAGCCGCGCCGGTCACGGTCGAATATCTCGGACCCGAAGAGGTCGCGGTTGTCGACGGCGCCATTCCCGCCCATCGACTCCGGCGATCGGTCGCCGGATCGACCCTCGATGTCTGGGTGAATGACCTCGGGGAGGTATTGAGGGAGGAGCTGCCGCTCGGGTTGCTCGCCATCCGTGAGACCGAGGCCTCTGCGACCTGGGGCTTCAGACAGTCGGGCGACGAACGAGCTGAGAGAATCGCGCTGGACCCCGAATTTTTCGGTGTCCGCGAACGGCAAAATCAACAAGGTCCAGGTGCACCATGACGGCTCTGTTGACGGCGCGTTCACTGACGAAAAAATTTGGAGGCTTCATCGCGGTCGATTCGCTCGATTTTGAGGTCGCTCCCGGCGAGGTCTTCGGTTTTCTCGGGCCGAACGGGGCAGGGAAGACCACGACCATGCGGATGATCGCAGGTCTCATTCGCCCGTCATCCGGCTGCATCGAAATCGACGGCCATGACATCCTTCAGAGCCCGATCGCCGCCAAGGCGGTGACCTCGTTCATCCCCGATCGCCCCTATCTGTACGACAAGCTGACCGGCTTCGAGTTCTTGCTCTTCGTCGCAGGACTGTACGGCATGACCCGCAAGGTTGCGGCGCAGCGGGGCGGTGTCCTGCTGCAGCGGTTTGGTCTTGCCGACTGGGCGGACGCACTGATCGAGACCTACTCTCACGGAATGAAGCAGCGCCTCGTATTCTCGGCGGCATTGTTGCCTGCGCCCAGGCTCCTCGTGGTCGACGAGCCGATGGTGGGTCTCGACCCCCAAGGCGCCAGGCTCGTCAAGGGAATCTTTCGGGAGTTGTGTGAGGATGGCAACCTGTCCGTATTCCTCAGCACCCATACGATGTCGGTCGCTGAAGAGGTGTGCGATCGAATCGCCATCATCCATCGCGGGCGTTTCGTCGCTCTCGGAACGATGGACGAGCTTCGCAGCGAGGCCGATCGGCCGGGTAGTCGGCTCGAAGAGATCTTCCTCGCCCTCACAGAGGGGCGAGCGCGGTGAGGATTGCGGCGCAACTGATCGCTGTCGACGTTCGCCTCCTGCGAAACTCGCTCGTGATGGCCCCCGATGGGCGCCGACGGCTCGTCATCCTCGGTCTGTTGGCGGTCTTCTTCGTGCTCGGGGTGTATGGCGGTGCTCACTGGTTCTTCTCACGCAGCCTGGAGATCGAACCGATCGGTGAGCTCGTGGTGCGCAGGGCGCTCGGCATGGTGCTTCTCGTGGTGTACTCTCTGCTCGCATTTTCGAGTCTGATCGGTGCTTTCTCGACACTCTACCTCGACGGGGATCTTCAGCTGCTCGTCTCGCGTCCGGTTCCGGTGTATCCACTCTATGCGGCGCGTTTCGTCAAGACTTGCGTGGTTGCAGCCTGGATGGTCTTCCCATTCAGCTTGCCGATCTTCATTGCCGCCGGCATCGATCTCGAGGCCGAGACTGGCTATTACGCGACCCTCGGGCTGGTATACGTGTCGATGGCCGTGATCCCTTGCGCAGTCGGTATGATCCTGTCACTGCTGCTTACCTCGGTGGTCTCGGCGCGTCGAGCCAGACATGTCGTGATCGTTCTCGGCTCTCTGACTCTCGGTGTGCTGGTATTTCTCGTTCGGAAGTTGGAGCCTGAAAAGCTCATGAACCCCGATGAAGGGGTTCCGCTGATCGAAGCGTTGCAAGCAATGCAGGGACTGGACCCACCGTGGCTGCCGTCATCGTGGGCTCTCGACGCATTGTGGTCTCATCTCGGATGGAGTCTCGGGGCGTCGACCCATCCCGTGGGCCTGTTGTTCGCAACAGCCTTGATGTCGTTTTTTGTGACTGGATGGGTCTTCAGGTGGCTGCATCCGAGAGCCTTCTCCCGGGCGCAGGAGGGACTTCGCAGAGAGAGCGGCGCCCGGCCCGGCGGCGGGTCGTCATTGTCGGATCTTGTTGCGGCCGGGGTCAAAGACCACCGCCACCTTTCTTTTGCGCGATGCCTGCGGTGGAAGGATCGTTTGGTATTCATTCGCGACTCCGCGCAGTGGGCACAGATGCTCATTCTGGCCGCCATCGTTGCGATCTACGTTCTGAATTTCAAGTACATCCGGGTGGTTGCCGGCTCGGGCCTGGTATCCGACCTCGGTCTTCACTTCCTCAACCTCGGCCTGTGTGCTTTTGTCACGATCGCCCTCGCAGCCCGGTTCGTTTTCCCGTCGGTATCGCTCGAGGGCCGCGCGTTCTGGCTCGTGCTCAGCTCGCCCAACTCGATGTCGGCGTTTCTCCGCGCCAAAGTGTGGGCTTGGTTCATGCCGCTGGCAGCTTTTGCGAATTTTCTGATGATGCTGACTCATTTCTTCGTAGGCGCCGACAGAGCCCTCCTGCCGTTTGCGTTTCTGACAATCACCCCCATGGCTTTCGGTCTGGTGGGGTTGGGAATCGGGCTCGGTGCACGTTTTCCTCGCTTCGGCGCCGACAATGCGGTTGCGGTGACCACTGGTCTCGGCGGAGTGATGTTCATGTTGACAAGTGCGGTGTTGGCGGTCGTCGTGACCCTCGTTGCGGTGCTTCCGACCGTGGCTTGTTTGAAGATCATCCGCCATGGGCGGATGCTCGGTCCGGTTGCTTTCGTGATCGCAGGTGTGTGTGCGGTCGCCGTCGTGCTGCTGCCCCTGCTGGCGTCGAGGCAGGCGCTTCGGATCGGTCGGCGGTATCTCGAGGAGGGTGGCGGGTAGGGGAGGGGCCAGTCCTACTCCCCGTCGGCGTTCTTCTTGAGCAGGTCGCCGAGCGCATCCATGAACTGGCTGACGTCCTCGAAGCGGCGATAAACGCTGGCAAATCGAACATAGGCGACCTGGTCGAGGCGGCGGAGCTCATCGATGACGATGGACCCGATGTCCTCGGACGACATCTCGCGAATCTCGCATGCTCCGATTCCGGACTCGACCTTGTCGACGACGCGCACGAGCTCGATGCGCGGAACCGGCCTTTTTTCGCAGGCTCTCAGGAGGCCGTTGAGCAACTTTTCACGGTCGAATTGCTCGCGACGCCCATCGCGTTTGATGACGGTTGCCGGGAGCTCGTCGACGCGTTCGTAGGTTGTGAATCTGCGGCTGCAGGCGGCACACTCTCGTCGCCGGCGAATCTCGTCGCCCTCCCGGACATCGCGCGAATCGACGACTCTGTTCTCCTGGTCACCGCAGAAAGGACACCTCATGGTTCCGGCTCTGATTCAGCGTTTGGGCGCAGGGAGAGCCCGAATAGTGGGATACAGGCGAGGCCGATCAGGGTGATCGGGATGAAGCAGATTGCATGGTCGGCGATCGCGATGCCGGCCGCAAGATTGTGGTCGACAGCAAAAAAGCCGGTCAGGCCGATTTGAATCATGGCGTGAAAACCGCCAACGCCTCCCGGCGTGGGAATGGCCATGCCGATGACGCTCAGGGTAACGAGCAGGAAGGTGGCTCGAAGCGGCAAAAAAACCCCAAAGGCGCGAAGGCACAAATAAAGCTGAACGAAAATGACCATCCACATCGCGAAGGAGGTGGCCGCAGTCAAGATCAGGTCTCTCGGCCTTTGCAAGACGCGCAGCCCATCGAGGAAGTGGTTGAGGAAAGAAGCGAAAGCTTTACTCCACGCCGGTTTCACCCGATTGACCAGGGCCGCTGCAAGATCGACGAAACGCTCCTGGTATCTAAAAAGCGCGAGGAGGAATGCGGTGCCGGCCACCAGACCAAGTCCTGCAAACCAGCCCGTGACTTCGAGAATTCGGAGGTAGTCGGTGGCTTCGGCGGTCAGGTGGGGCATCGCCGGCGGCCGGAGGAGAAAGACCACGAAGAACAGAACCACCGTCCAGAGGTCGAAGATCCGTTCGCAAAGGATCGAAGCGATGGTTGCCGAGGTTGGGATGCGATCGCGGCGTGACAGCAATACCGGGCGAATGATATCGCCCATGCGAGCCGGCAGGAGTGCGATCCCTGCATATCCGACGACCGTGGCGAGGACCGCGCTGGAGTGTCTGGTCCTTCCGGCCGGGCGAAGAATGACCTGCCATCTGATCACCCTGAGCCAATATGAGAACAGAGCTGCCATCACGGATGCCATTGCCCACCACGGATTGGCGCTCGCCAGCGCCCGGCCCATCTCACCGAAATCGACGTTCCACAAAAAGGCGGCCACAAGAACTGCTGCCAAAACCAAAGAAATGCCGATTCGAAGACCTTGCCGCGCCATAACCGAGGAGCATATCACCGTTCGGGCTGAGTTATCCTGGGGTTGTGGAAATGCCCGTTCACCTGTGGTCTCACGCCGATTGCCAGCTTCACCTTCCGGGGCTCGGTCACCCCGATGCGCCGGCCCGGGTTCGGCGGGTTCTCGAGGCCTTGGATGGTCTCGGGCCTCATCTGTGCTCGCCGGTTTCAGGGGTCCAGTTGCCGTCTGAGGACGAAATCATAGGCGCGCTCAGGTGGGTCCATGAACGGGCCTATATCGAGCGGGTTCGTGAGGCATGCAGCAGTGGACAACAGCATATCGATACCCCCGACTGTGCCATTTCCGGCTCTTCCTGGAGGGGGTTCATGGCGTCGGCAGGGCTTGTCTTGCAGGCTGCCCTCCATCTTGCGAGCGGGAAATCCCGGCGCGGGTTTGTCGTCGCCCGGCCGCCATCACACCACGCCGAGTGGGACCGGGCGCGAGGCTATTGCTTCTTCAATGGCGCTGCCCTTGCTGCCGAGGTCTTGAGCCGGGCCTCGGACGCGCCGATCCTGGTTGTCGACATCGATGCTCACCACGGCAACGGCACGCAAGGTCAGTTCTGGGAACGGGACGATGTTGGGTACGTGTCTGTTCACGAGTATCCCGCTTTCCCGGGCTCTGGCGGAGCCGACGAGATTGGCGCCGGACCAGGTATGGGGACCACTCGCAACATTCCGCTAGCCACGGGCGCCGACGACGACATCGTTGTCAGTGCACTTGAGGCCGCCCTCGAGGAGATGGGATCGCGGATGAGACCCGCTGCTGTGGTTATCAGCGCCGGCTTCGCGGGTCACGAGGCAGACCCGTTGAGCGGGCTGCGGATCACCGAGGCTGGATTCCGTCGGATGACCCGGGCGATCGTGCAATGTGCCGAGCATTGGTCGGACGGCAGGGTTCTCTCCATCCTCGAAGGAGGCTACGAGCTTGAAGCCCTCGCCAGCTCGGCACGGGCGCACGTCGAGACGCTCGCGAGGGACCCCGAGGTGAACTGACGCTTCGAGAAGGTTGGTTCCTAATATCTTCGAGCAGGTGTTGGCGTTGAACAGGCCGTTTTGTGACAGCCGTCATCCAACACCGGTGATCTGAGCAGGAGGAAACTCACTGTGGTTGTTGGCTGCGCAGCCTGAAAGAGGTGAGTTAAGATGTTTTAGATGAATAGCTTCAGAGAATTTCTTCCGGAAGTATAGAGATCTGTTGAAGTTGCGTCGATATCAACCGATGCACGTAATCGAGGGTCTGTCTCAGAATTGGCGGAAGAGCTTTCGTTGACCCCAGTTGCAGTGTGGTATATCATCGGTGCGAAAGGTACTTCCGTGCAACTGCTGCTGGCAGAGGAGGATCGGCAATGCGTCATGTAATGAATCGGCTCGTGCTCGTTGGGTTCTTGATTGTACTCCCGATGGCTGCTTCCGCCGACACGGTTTTTCGCCTCGATACGCCGCAAGACGGCGCCACTGTGTTCGGGCTGGTAGAGGTTCGGGGATGGATCCTCGACGACGGTCAAGAGTGTGGTCCTCCGCCGGAATGGGGAGATTGCGAGTGGGCGCCCTCAGCGGTGAGCAGCATCGACCTTTATGTTGATGGTGCGTTCGTAGCCAAGGCCGATCTCGGTCTACCGCGTTGGGATGTGCTCCAGGCATACCCCTGGTATGCGGGCACGCAGTACGCCAAACCCGGATTCAGCGTCTCTTTCAGTGCCGATCAGTACACATCGGGTGATCACTCGCTCTACCTGCTGGTGACGTTCTCCGACATGACGTCACAGCAGTATGGCCACGCAACGGTTTCTGTGGACCCGGATCGTAATCAGGCGCCGTTCGGAGAGCTCGAAATGCCGGGTGAAGACCAACCGATGAACGGCGTCTTCCCGCTCACGGGCTGGGCCTTGGACGACGAGGTCGTGACGAAGATCGAGATCATGGTGGACGGGCTCATCGTAGGTGGGGCCAACTCCGGTATTCACAGGCCGGACATCATGCACCGCTTCCCGTCGCATTCAGGCGCGGAGTATGCCGGGTTCATCCGAATGCTCAATACGACCGAACTGGTCAACGGCATGCATACCCTTGCGGTCCGACTGACCGACAATGACGGAGCCGTGAGAGTCATCGGTCGGCGGTTCGTGCAGACCTTCAATACAGCCTATAACTTGCCGCCTTTTGGAGGCATCGACTGGCCCATTCCCAACCACATCATGTATGCGGTCGGTTGCGAGGAGCCTGGCGACTGGTCGGCACCGCCCTTTGAGGAGCCGCGTGTCGTGGAGCTGATCACAGGCTGGGCCCTGGACGTCGGTTCGTCGACCGATCGCGGAGGCGTCTCGTATCTCCAACTCTTGATCGACGGCGCGATATACGCCGATACAAACGAAGGCAGCGTCTACTGGCAATGGCAGGGCATCGACGTCAACTACTACGGTCTCGAGCGTCTCGATATACTGCGCATGTTTCCTGACGTTCCGAATGCCAAGGATGCGGGTTTCGCCTTTCGCATGGACATGTCTGACCTGATCCTCCGGCAGGGTTTCCGCGAAGGGCTGCACTACCTCAAGGTTCGTGCCGGTGATCTCGAGAACAACGTCGCCGACATCGCTCAGATCCCCGTCATCTTCGACTGTGACGACGATCCGGACCGCCCGTCCTGGGGGGATATCTACTCTCCAGCTGCGATGGAGATGGTGGCCGGGGTCGTCGAGGTCTCGGGCTGGGCCGTTGATCTCGAGCACATCATCGAGGTCGAGGTCTGGGTCGATGGTGAGTTCATCGACTACGTCGATGACATGAATGTCTACTCCCCAGAGGTCAGGGCCCTGTATCCATGGCTGTCGACCTCTCTTACCGAGTACTCGGGTTATCAATACGACCTCGACACGGTGGCGCTCAACATCACCGACGGTGAGCACGTCCTGGTCATCCGAACCGAGGACCGTTGGGGTGGCGTGACAATGATCGGCGAACGCGTATTCGTCGTCGACAACTTGAAGAAGAGCTCTGGTTTCGCGGCTCAATAGCCGCCTCGTCCATTGACGACGACCCCCCTCTTTGCGGGGGGTCGTTCTGTTAAGATCTCGACGATCTCGGGGCAGTGGCCCCTGGACGAGCCCGAAGCAACAAATAACGGGTACGGGGGCAGACGTCGCTCACGACCCAGATCATGGTCCACGGTGTGAGCACACAAGCATTCGATCGTTCCCCGCCGCGAGTCTTAGCACGTCCAGAGCACGAGCTTTCCCGGACGCGGATTTCGAGCAACGCCATCAAGGTGCTGTATCGGCTGCACAGGGCCGGTTATCTCGCCTACCTCGTGGGGGGTGCTGTGAGGGACCTTCTTCTCGGAAGAACGCCAAAAGACTTCGATATTGGAACGAACGCCCGTCCCGGTGAGGTGCGTCGGCTCTTTCGAAACTCTCGCGTGATTGGTCGGCGTTTTCGGCTCGTGCACGTATTTTTCAGGGGCGAGATCATCGAGGTTTCCACATTCAGAGCAAGTTCGGAAGCGCCAGAAGGGCCGGACGACTGGGAAGAGGGTCTGGAAGAGGACAGAGACGCTGCAGGAGGCGATGAGCCCCGTCGTGGCATTCCCCGCGAAACCGACGCCTTCGGCACACCCGGGGAAGATGCTTGGCGCCGCGATCTCACCATCAACTCGCTCTTTTACAACATCGCCGACTATTCGGTCATCGACTGGGTCGGTGGCCTCGATGACCTGGACGGCCGTCTCGTCAGGGTCGTCGGCAAGCCGGAACGGCGGTTTGAAGAGGACCCGGTACGTATGATGCGAGCCCTTGAGTATGGTGTTCGTCTGGGCTTTGAGCTCGAACCCGACACCGAGGCGGCCATTCTCCAGTGTGCCGGACTCATCACCGATGCGTCGCCGGCACGGCTGATTTATGAGCTGATGGAGAGCCTCCGGTCGGGTTATGCGTCAGGGATCTGGCAGCAATGGGACCGGTTTGGAATTCTCGGGGCCGCGTTCCCAGAGTTGGTGAAGAGCGTTGAAAGGTCTCCAGAGGTTCTCGCTCAGATCGATCACATGGTTCGCCAGGGAAAGACCGTCTCGGACGCGACCATCCTCGGAGCGCTGTTTCTACCTCGGTTTGCCGCTCTTTTGGAGGAGTTTGCACAGGGTGACGGACGGATCGCCAACGGGATCTTCATCGAGCGCCTTGGTGAGGTTCTCGAGCCAGCTTCGACCGGGATGTTTGCAACAAATCACACCTTTCACCTCATGTCGCATGGATTGTTTTCTCTCACCAAGATGCGCCGGCCGCCGGAGCGGGGCAGGCAGGTTCTTAAGTTGACCCGACACGAGAGCTTTCCGGTGACGTGGGATTTGTTCGGTATCGGTGCGTCGATGGGCCTGCTCACAGAAACGAATCGCCAGGCCTGGTCGAAAGCCGTCGACAGGGTGCGCGAGACCCCACCCGGAGAGGCCCCCGAGTTGGTGGTGGACCCGATCCGGAGGACCAAGCGCCGGCGAAGACGACGGCCGCGCAGGCGGAGGCCACAATCATGACCGAGGATCACCTGCGGGGCCGTGCCGAAACGCTGCGTCGGTTGATTCGTCACCACGATCGGCAGTACTACGTTCACGCCAGTCCGGAGATCTCGGACTTCGAGTACGACAAGCTCTTCGCGGAGCTGCGGTTGATCGAGAGGGAAAATCCTGAGCTGGTGACCGGTGACTCACCGACCCTTCGAGTCGGTGGTGAGCCTCTCGAACACCTCGATCAGGTCGAGCATCGAGTGCCGATGTTGTCTCTCGACAATACCTACTCCATCGAGGAGCTCTACGCCTGGTTCGAGAGAGTCAGTCGGCATCTCGGGGGGCCTCCGCGAGGAGGGCTGGCCACCGAGCTGAAGATCGACGGTGTTTCGATTGCCCTGCACTATGAGGGCGGCCGATTGGTTCGAGCCGTCACTCGCGGCGACGGTTCGGTCGGCGATGACGTGACGGCCAATGCACGCACCATCCGTGGGCTCCCTCTGGTCGTCACAACCGGGCCCGCACAGATGGAGGTTCGTGGCGAGGTCTTCATGGCGCGATCCGTATTTCGGGGGCTCAATGACTGGCGGCGTGAAGCAGGAGAGGCGGAGTTTGCCAATCCGCGCAACGCCACCGCAGGAGCGATCAGGCTCCTCGACTCGAGAGAAGCATCGCGGCGGAAATTGGCCCTGTGGTGCTACCAGCTCGTCGATGCCGGTGGTCGAGAGGGGCGGAGTCATATCGGGGATCTGCGAAATCTCGTTGATTGGGGATTTCCCGTGTGTCCCGACTTCTCCCTGTGCGGCGAGATGTCCGAGGTCGAGGGGTTGATCACCTCGTGGGCGGGCCAGCGCGATGACCATGACTTCGAGACCGATGGGGTTGTGGTGAAGTTGGATGACCGGCAAGAACGAGAGGCCCTCGGAGCCACGGCACGGGCGGTGCGATGGGCGGTCGCCTTCAAGTATGCGC
This sequence comes from uncultured Thermoanaerobaculia bacterium, assembly GCA_964497785.1. Taxonomy (GTDB): domain Bacteria; phylum Acidobacteriota; class Thermoanaerobaculia; order Thermoanaerobaculales; family Sulfomarinibacteraceae; genus CAZCEX01. Next base: position 11,601 of record CAZCEX010000059.1, read on the forward strand.
CGGAGGGAGTCACGACTGAGGTCCACAACATCAGGATCCAGGTTGGCCGCACCGGGGTTCTGACGCCGGTGGCCGATCTGGCGCCGGTCACGATCGCCGGATCGACTGTTTCCCGCGCGACCCTTCACAACTTCGACGAGATTGAACGGCTCGATATCCGGGTTAGCGATACCGTTTTGGTGGTGAAGGGCGGAGAGGTCATTCCCAAGGTCGTCGACGTCATGCGGTCCGAGCGGCCACGAGAGGCGCAGCCCTATTCTCGGCCGTCTGAGTGCCCGGTCTGTTCGAGCGATGTTGTGCAGAACGATGGTGAGGTGTCCCTACGCTGCGCAAACGCGGACTGCCCTGCAGTGCTCGCCTCCCGCCTTCGCCACTTCGTATCTCGGGGGGCCATGGAGATAGAAGGTCTTGCTGGGCGGCGGCTGGACCAACTCCTCGACGAGGGTCTCGTCACCGATGCCGCCTCGCTGTGGGATCTCGGGCCATCGGATCTTGGACAGCTTTCTGGTTGGGGAGAAAAATCGGCGGCCAAGCTCGTCACGGAGCTGGAGGAGGCGAAGAGTAGGCCGCTGTCACGCCTCCTGTATGCTCTTGGTGTGCCGCACGTCGGTGCTCGTGCCGCGGGCGTTCTCACCAGACATTTTGAAAGTCTCGAAGAGCTGGCCGAGGCTTCGGCCGAGGACATCGAAGCTGTCGGCGGTGTGGGCCCGGTGATCGCCGCGTCGATTCGGTCCTGGTTCGATGACCCGGGCGGTCAGAAGCTGGTTGCCAGACTGCGGGAACGAGGGGTGGATCCGAAGGCGGACCGGAGTTCAAGCCTCCTGGAGGGCCAGACGCTGAAGGGCATGGTCTTCGTTTTGACTGGCACGTTGTCCGAACCGCGCCGGGTTGTGCGGCAACGGCTGGAGTCCCTCGGCGCAGCCGTGACGGGGTCCGTTTCGAAAGCGACGGATTTCCTCCTGGCAGGTGAGAAGGCGGGTTCGAAGCCCGACAAGGCAAGGGCGTTGGGCGTGACCGTCCTTGACGAAGAGGATCTGGAAGACTTGATCGCCAGGAAGACTGAGGGTTCATGATGTCGGCCGTGATTTTCCTCGTTGACGATGACGACGGATCGCGAAATGCGATGGGCCGGGCGCTGGGGCGAGTTGGATACGAGGTTCTGCCCTACCCCTCGGCCGACAGCGCACTGGCCGATCTGCGCGACGGCAAGACCGTCGACATGGTCGTTTCAGATGTCAGAATGCCAGGAATGGACGGATACGAGTTCCTCCGTCACGTGCGGGCGGAACGTCCGGAGCTCCCGTTCATCCTGGTGACCGCGTTTGCGGACGTCGAGGACGCGGTTTCCGCCCTGCAGGAGGGGGCGGACGACTATCTGACCAAGCCTGTCCGCATGCAGGAGCTGAGGCAACGGGTTCAGCTCCATCTCGAGCGACGGGTGCTGTCAGACGAGAACCGTCGCCTCAGGGAACGCCTCTCCAAGAACTACGGCTTCGACGGGATAGTCGGCCGCTCAGAGGGAATGGAGGAGCTTTTACAAAAGCTGAGGGTGGTCGCCCCAACCCGGTCAACGGTGCTCGTTGTGGGAGAGTCGGGGACCGGAAAAGAGCTTGTGGCCAATGCGCTCCATCAGCACTCGTTGCGGGCTGAAGGACCGTTCGTGGCGGTGAACTGTGGCGCCATACCAGGCGAGATCCTCGAATCTGAACTCTTTGGACACGAAAAGGGCTCCTT
>CAZCEX010000060.1:0-13225 GCA_964497785.1 uncultured Thermoanaerobaculia bacterium
CAGATTGTGCCTCATTCGCGATTTGCAGCCGTGATGGGGTTTCCGGCCGGGCCTCGAGAGCCCTGGCCAAGATCTCGGCCGGGTGAAACACCTCGCAGCCGGCGAGTTCGCGCAGCTGGTGGCGGCAGCTGGTGCCGGCGGCGACGACCTGCGCCCCCTCCGGGAGCTGCTTGACGAGCTCGACCAGGGGTTCGGCCACCGCCCTGGAGAGCTCCTGGTTGGCTTGCATCAGGCCGAAGGCGCCGGCCATGCCGCAGCAGCCGCTGGCGAGCGAGCGGGCGTTGAGCCCGGGGACCCTCTCGAGGAGGCGGGTGAAAACCGCCGGGTCGGCAAGTGCCTTGGCGTGACAGTGGTTGTGGATGGCCGCAGTCCCGTGCGACTTCTTGAACTCAAGCGCGTTCGGGTCGTCGTCGAGCACCTGGAGTAGGAAATCCTCGAAGAGGAGACAGCGCGAAGCGACCTCGTCGGCGCCTTCGATACCGAGCTGCCGGTAGTCGTCGACGAACATCGACCACGTCGACGGTTCGAGGAAGAGGACCGGGTCCTGTGCCATGTGCTGGAGGACAGAGACATTGTGCTCGCCGAGTATTTTCGCCTTGCGGAGCAGGCCGCGGCTCATTGCCGGCCGCCCACATCCTCGCCGCTTTTTCGGTAGGACGACGGCGAAACCGGCGGCCTCGAGCACCTGCACGGCGGCTCGACCGACCCGCGGCTCGTGGTAACGCACCCAGGTGTCGTCCCACAGGATCACGCGCCCGCGTGGCGCCGTTTTGGGACGTTGACGGGCCCGAAACCAGCGGTCGAAGCGCTGGTGGGTGAATGGCGGGAGGCTGCGTGTGGCATCAAGACCGATGACCCGCTCGACAACGAGGCGGAAGGAACGCCAACGCAGGGCGGCGTTCGCCAGGGGCGCGGTCGCCGAACCGAGCCGCCCGAGGCCGTCGGCAGCGGCGATCACCCGGTCTGCCATGGAGGGGCCGGTCGCGTCATGGCGGGCCTGCAGCGTTTCGGCCTTGAGGAGAGCAAGATCGACGCCGGAGGGGCACTCGCGTTTGCAGGCCTTGCACGAGAGACAGGCCCCGAGGGCGTCTCCAAGCTCGGGGCTTGAGAGGCCGCCGGAGAATCGCCCCAGGAGGGCAGCGTGAAGCACGTTGGCGCGTCCTCGGGTGGAGAGAAGCTCGTCGCCGGTGACGGTGAACGTGGGACACATGGTCGGGCTCTCTTTGCGGCAACCGCCGCAGCCGTTGCACTGCTCGAGGTTGCCGGTGAAGCTCAGGTCCTTTTCGAAGAATGTCGCGAGGGGTTCGAACGGCAGCTGGAGCTCGGAACCGGGGCCCAGGCGCAGGTCGCGGTCGATGCGCCAGCGGCCGGTGTCGACGATCTTGCCGGGATTCATCACGCCGTGCGGGTCGAAGAGGGCCTTGACCCGGGAGGTGGTCTTGGTGAGCTCGGGCCCGAGGTGGTCCCTGAGGTAGGTGGTGCGTGCGATGCCGACACCGTGTTCGCTGGCGAGGGACCCTCCAAAGTGGTGTACGAGATCTGAAACCTGATCCGCGACCTCGCGCAATCGGACAATATCTTCTGCGTGGTGGAGGTCGAGGGTGGGGCGGACGTGCAGGAGGCCGGAGGCGGCGTGTCCGTAGAAGGAGGCCTCGAGACCGAGCGGGGCGAGGATCTCCCTCATACCGGCAACGTAGATCGGAAGGTCCCGCGGTCTGACGCAGGTGTCTTCGATCACGGTCGTGGGTTTCGCCGGTCCGACACACCCTGTAGCGAGTGACAGACCGGCCCGCCGCAGGTCCCATACGAGCTGCTGCTGGGTTGAATTGCTGCAGATGGTCGTACGGTCGCCGATTCCAAGCTCAGAGAGAGCATTGAGCCGTTCTTCGACGTCGTCGAAGAACTCGACCAACAGCAGGCTCTCACACGGCTTCTCGTCGAGTTCGAGGAAGTCGCGGGCGGCGGCGAAGTTGAGCTGGCCGCGACTCTGGTCGAAGACGAGGCGGTCGAGATGCTCGATCGCCGCCGGACCGAGAGGTTCCAGCTCGACGGTGGCCTGCATGGCTTCAATGACCGAGGAAAAGAAAAGCACGCCGAGACCGCGGCGTTCGGGTCGTGGTACGACCCGCAGAATGGCGGAGACGACGATACCGAGAGTGCCCTCGCTGCCGGCCATCAACGCTGCGAGATTGCCAGGATCACGGAGGAAGCGGTGAAGGTCGTATCCCGGTCGGCGTTTGACGAGATCATCCGGCAGCCGGCGCTCGATGTGCTCGCTGCAGCCCATGATGAGTGCTTCGGCCTCGCGCCGCAGTGGTTCGAAGCCAGAGAAACCGGCGCCGACCCACGCGGCCGAGCCGTCGGCGAGCACGATCTCGAGAGCCTCGACGTGATCCGCCGTCGTGCCGTAGACCGGGGCATGCGCCCCTGAGGAGTTGTTGCTGATCATTCCGCCAAGCGTCGCGCGGGAGGAGGTTGCGACGTCGGGTCCGAACCACAGACCGTAGTTGGCGAGAGCCCGGTTTAGGCGGTCGAGCACGACTCCTGGGCCAACCTGAATCGTCCCCGCTTCGGGGTTGAAGCTCGAGATGCTCTTGAGGTGCGAGCTGAGGTCGATGACGAGGTCACTTCCGAGCGCGCCGCCGGCGAGGCCGGTTCCGGCGCCCCTGGGTGTGACCCCGAGGTTGTTTTCAGCGGCCGCGCACACGATAGCGGCGCATTCCTTGCGGTCGCGAGGGAATGCCACGGCCGCCGGTTCGACGCTGTAGATCGAGGCGTCGGTTGCGTAAAGCACCCGGGTCGGGTCGTCGAAGCGTACGCTGCAGCTGGTGCTGGTCAGAGCGCGACGCTGGGAGGCAGAAAGAGGCGGCATGCAGAGATTGTAGCCGGAGCTATCTTTCCGCGAGTAGGAACGCCCAGTTGACGAACATCGCGAGAGCGAGCAACAGGAGGCTGCGGTCGAGCCACCGGCCCCATCGATCGATGACGCTGCGGGTTGGAGTCATTGCGAGCCAGGCGGCGTGGCGAAGGGCCTGGAGGGCGACGAAAAGCATCACCACCCATCCGAGTCGGTGAAAAGCCAAGCTTTCGGCAAGGGCGCCGCGGCCGAGGGCCGACCAGGATCGGGTCAGACCGCAGCCCGGGCAGGGTATGCCGGATGTCCTTCTGAATGCGCAAACGACGGGCAAATCACCCAGTTGAAAAGACGGCCACCACTGCTCCAAGAAACCCACCGCGACAGCGGCTGCCAGCGCTCCTCCGCTGACAGCCAGCCACAAGCGGTGGGTGGAAACGTGAACCTCCACCCCTCCGTGCTCTTCAGGATCAACCAAAAGCGGGTTTGACGTCCTTGTTGAGCAGTACGACGAGCGCCCAGATGCCGAAGGGAATCCCGAGGCAACAGAACGAGAAGCAAGGGATGATCGCAAGGATCGCTGCGGTCATCGCAAGGCCGTAGCTTTGCAGGTCCTTCATCTTCATCGCGCCGAAGAAGATCAGCGCTGCGACAGCCATTACCACGATGCCGGTGACGACTGCGAAGGTCCCAGACATCAACGGCGCCATCCACTCCATGCCCTCCATGCCCTCGAACTGGGACATGTCACCGGCGCTCATGAAGGAGATACCGAGAAGGTTGGCCACAATGCTGAGGATCTGCATGACGAAGGTGATCGCCGCAACGACCATCAGTGCAATGGCGGGCGCCTTGACCTTCTGAGCGGCCATCGCGGTGTTCGGGGGCGGCGGGCCACCGATTGGTGGATCTTGAAATTGCGGAGGCGGGGGAACCGGACTACTCATGGGGACTCTCCTTCCGAGATTGTCATCTTGACCCCACAAGGATAAACCGGCCCGTGCCCGTAGGGCAATGGAGAGAAGCTAAGTGCCAAGATTCGTATCAGCGCCGCTTCGCCGTTCCGGACGAGCTCGACGAATTCGATGAGCGTCCGCTGGATGAGCTGCCGCTCGACGCACGGCCGCCACCGGATGAGGAACGTGGCGCCGACGACGCTCTCGGAGCACTCCTGGATGAACCCGAGCTCACCCGGGGCGCCGAGCCTGAGGACCGTGAGGAGGATCCTGGGTACGTACTCCGCCCGCGGTAGGTCCCGGGTCGAGAACTCGAGCCGCTCGAGACGCGGGGAACGATGCCCGATCGGCTCGGTCCCGCACGTCCAGTCGAGGGTGAGCGCGGTACGACGACTGGTGATCGCCCGGAAGGCCGGGTCGGTGATGTCGAGGAAGGTGATCGCCCGGAAGGCTGGGTCGGCGATGTCGAGGAAGGCGAACGCCCCAGCGAGTGGCTGCGCACAGAGGACGGAGCCTGCGGCGATGTCGATTCGCGAGTCGAAGGCGCAACGCGGCCGGTATCGCCGTTGCGGCTGCCCCGTCCCGGCGCCAGGGTCTGGCCCGACGGCCGAGGCGACGATGATCCTCCACTGAACCTCGACGGACGCTCCCCGCCACCGTCGAGGGCGTGGCCCCGCAGGCCAGAGTAGTACCGATCCTGACCGGATCCCAGAGTCGATCGAAAGTAGTTCGGCTGCAGGGTTCGCTGGCTGGATGGGCTGCTCGAGCTGTAGCTCAGGCTTTGCGACGCCGGATCCGTGCCCGAGCGTCCCTCCGCCTGCCGTTGTTCGGTCGCCGGTGCGGCGGGGGTCTGTATTCGTTCCCCACCCAGGCGCGCGGCGGTGCTCGGAGTGACTGCAGTCAGGGCATCGTCGTGGCTCAGGCCGGCATCCCGGGCCACGACCCTGCTCAAATCAGTGGTCGGGCCGGCTCTACCGGCGGTTTCACCAAGGACTCTCGACACTTCGGCCGAAGGTGTGGCTCGACCCGGAGAGGCCGTGATCAAGGGGCGGGTCGTGATGGTCGCTGTGCCATCCCTACTGGTGTCGGCGCGCAGGAAGTCGCCTGCCGGCCGTGCCAGCCGACCGATGTGGGGGCTGGCGAAGTCGCGTTCCGGGACGGCCGTCCAGCCGCCTTCGCGCAAAGAACTCCGGGCCGTTCGCCCTTCCATGTCGAGCACGAGATCGGAGGCATCGGCTGGGCGGTCCATGCGAACTCTGGCGGGTCCTTCGGATCCAGGCGGAACGACATCGGTACGTGGTGGTCCGGTACCCCCGCCACCGTGAGGTGGGTAGTAGCCCCCGCCGCCGTGATGTCCCCAGTAGCCCCCGCGCCAGCCCCAGCCGCAGCCCCACCACCAGGAGGAGTACCAACCCACCGGACACCAGCTAACGTATCCGGGCCAATAACCCCAATGCACCCAAGCAGGGCTCCACACCGAGCCCGAGCACCAGACCCACCCGTACGACGGCGACTGCCACCAGCTCCCGTAGTGGTATGGCAGCCAACCCCACGGCTCGTACGACAGCCAGCTCCAGCCGACCGAGGTCCAGTACCACCGGCCTGAGTTGTAGGGCTGCCACTGCGACGAAACGGTCGGCTGCCAGGCCCAGGTGTTGGCGCTGTCGAGATAAACCCAGTTTCCATAAGCGTCCAGCTGCGATGCCTCGCGACCGTATCGAGCATCGACGTAGAGGCTGCTCTGTCCCGAACTGACCTCCCGGCGTGACTGCACCCATCTCGCAAAGTCATCCCGATCGGTGACTTGCGCCTGTACGGAGGAAACTTCTCCGCTGATGATCTCGGAGGCCGATCCGGAGCGCAGGACGACTCCCCCGGCGGGACTGGCGGCCTCGGCGAGACCCTCCCAGACCTCAACCCAGAGCCCTCCGGTTCGCAGGACCTCGAGGCGATAGACGCCCGGGCCCTCGAGGTAGACGGTCTCGGTAGCGGCGTCGATTCGGGTGCGTTGTGGCCGTTCCACACCGGGAAGCAGCTCGATCATCATTGAGCCGTCCGCGAGGTAGAGGACCGTGCGGTCGGAGGTGGTGTCGCGACTGAAAGCCACCGAGTCGAGACTGACGGTGGTGTACTCATCGACCCAGAGGTAACTTCCGTCCGCCAGGACCAGCTCCATTCGGGCCTCGCGGGCGGTGTCAATCCTGTCACCGGCAACGAGCGGCATGTTGATGGCCGCCTCGATGGTGCCCTCCTCCGCGGCGGGCTGCACGGTGGCATAGCGCTCCAGATAGGAGATGTAGCTCAGAGAGGTCGCATCGTCCTCGCTGGAGGCCGAAACCGAGAGTGGTATCCCAAGGATGAGACCTGTGGTGATGAGGTGGCGAAGCATGGCGACCTCCCTTTCGGTAATAAAGAGTAGCAAGAGGCGTACCAGGCCAGAAGCTTGTGCCGAATGACCCTTCGAAACGGTCAACAAGCCCGTCAGGGGACTGGACGGGCCATTCCGGCCCAATCTTCTGGAGGGATGAGAGTCAAATCGCCTTGTCAATCAGGGTCAGGTGCTACTCAGTGGGTCACCGCCGGCGGTCGATTCGGTCCATTTCGACGATTTTCTGTTGCTGTCGCACCTTGACGAGGGTTCCGTCCGGGTAATAGCCGGACCGCAGAGTGGCGTTTGGGTAGGTCACCGAGCCCCGACCGAGCAGGACGCCGGGGTTGAGCACTGTATTGCAGCCGGTCTTGCAGTCATCGCCGAGCACCGCGCCGAATTTGCGCAATCCGGTATGAATGACCTCGCCGCCTGCCCTGAAGCTCACTTCGCGGCCGATGTTCTTCACGTTCGACAGGATGGTCCCTGCGCCGAGGTTGACATCCCGACCGAGAATGGAGTCGCCGACGTAGGCCTGGTGGGGCGCCTTGGCGCCCGGGAAGAGGATCGACCCCTTGACCTCGGAATGGGCGCCGACCAGGCTTTCAGTGCCGAGCAGGACGTGCTCCCGCACGTAGGCGCCGGTGCGGATGTGAACGCCATCGCCGATCACTGCCGGACCAATAATCAGTGCGCCGGGCTCGATGACACAGCCATGGCCGATACTGATGCGGTCGCCGAGCAGGTGGACCCCGGCGGGAATGGGGCTGTGAATCTGCCACTCTGGTTGGGCGAGAAGGTACTCCTTGAGGCGGGCGCCGAGGACGGACCACACCCCCTCATCCTTGGCGAACAAATCGCCGTGCTCCCACCCCGCAAGCTCGAAGAACTGATGTGCGCCAAAGTCGATCATGGCGGAATCATGACACGAGAGGCGGATCTCGACAAGAGACGGGATGTAACCATGAGCGTTTGGCCTGAAAACTACGGCGTGTAGAATGTGGCCCGCAGGTACGGAGGTCTGAATGAAAACCACAAGAACACTCGCTTCGATCATCATCGCCTCGACGCTCGTCATCTCTTGCATGGGCTGTGGCCAGGGGCCGTCCGATGATCCAGCGATGGTGGTTTCGTCGCACGAGGCCACGGCGATAGAGTGGTCAACCGACTGGGATAGCGCTTTTGCAAAGGCGCGCACCGAGCAAAAGGCGATTCTGGTGACCTTCTATGCGGATTGGTGTATCTGGTGCAAGAGATTCGAGGATACCACCCTGGCTGACAACAAGGTTGCTTCGTACCTGTCCGATACTGTTGTTGCAGTGCGTCTCGATGTTGATGGAGACGGCAGGGAGCTGTCGAATCAGTACGAGGTTGACGGGCTGCCGACGATATTGATGCTCAACACCGAAGGTGTGGAGCTGGGCAGGATTCCGGGCTATATGCCGCCAAGCGGCTTTCTCGAGCGAGTCCGTGGCTTCCTGAGCTAAAAGGCTAACCCTCTTCGCCCTCTTCTTCGTCTGGGTCGAGCCTCTTGTTGGCGCATTCGAGCGCTTCCGGGGTCGGCATCGGCTCGCCTCGCCGTGGCGTATACAACGCCTGCTGAAAAGGCCATGGCAGATCCGGGAGATCCGGGTCGTCCTCCTCGCAGGTGACCATCGGCTCGGTTCCGTCGAGGAAAGCCTCGAGCACGATCCGGCTTCTCGCCGAGCACGCGGGCACGACGAGATGGCCCGAGTACCAGTCCACCGCACTGAAGACGACCCCCGCGGGAACCGGGAACCTCTCCGCTCGCGCTTCCTCGTCGAGGGTCTCGAGGTATGAGGCCATGAAACGGATCCAGATCGGCAGGGCGGCTTCGGCGCCGGTCATGCGTTTGCCGATCGGCGCCTTCTGGTCCCTGCCGACCCACACGCCGACCGTGATTCGGGGTGAGGAACCGACGAACCAGGCATCGGAGTAGTCATCGGTCGTACCGGTCTTGCCGGCGAGATGCGCCTCCAGCACTTTCGCCTTCTGGCCCGTGCCTCGATTGATGACACCTTCGAGCACGTGCAGCAGAAGGTATGTCGCCGGCGCCGACGCCCGGCGCTCCAGGATCGGAAAGAACCGTTCGAGCTGGCGCCCGTCGCGGTCGCGCACCTCGGAGGTGAAGTAGGGGGTCGGAATCTCGCCCAGATTGGCAAACCCGGCATAAGCACGCACCAGGTCGACCAGGCGAACCCCAAGAGTTCCGAGAGCCAGGGAAGCGTAGGGGTGGAGGTCGGTCGAGATCCCCATTGCCCTGGCTGTTTCGACGACGCCGTTGCCGCCCACCATGTCCTGGAGTTTGACCGCAGTCGAGTTGAAGCTCAGCTCGAGGGCCCGACGCAGGGTCGTCACGCCATAGTACTTATCGTAGTAGTTCTTCGGGCAGTAGTTGAGCTCGCCGCTGCCGTCGGGCAGCAAGATGGGACCGTCGAAAAGCGTATCCGATGGCGTGTAGCCGCGTTCGAATGCGGTCAGGTAGACAAATGGTTTGAAGGCCGAGCCGCACTGCAGCTTCGACTGCACTGCGCGGTTGAACTCCGAACGGTCGAAGTCGTATCCGCCGACCATGGCGAGGACCGCGCCGGTGCGATTGTCCATAGCCAGTAGAGCACCCTCGATCTCGGGTTCCTGCAGGAGAGCGACCTCGAGCACCGCATTTTCGTCGTCGGGGAGCTCATCCGGAAGCCGAACGAGCACCAGGTCGCCTGGTTTCAGGATGCGTTTCAGTGACGAGGTACGGGTCCATTTGGCCGAGGCAAGGGTCAGGGACGCCGACCGGTCGGCTATCCGCAGCTGTGCGCTTGACCGGGCAACCTCGAGGACGACTGCCTTGACCATGGCGGCCGGCCGCAATACGAGCCGTTGCCACGACGGGTCCTCGTACTCGAGCATATCTTCGACGAGCTGCTTGTCGAGGACGTTGGGGGGCTGGCGGAAACCGAGCCGACCGGTCTCGAGGCCGACGAGTCCTTCACGGATAGCATGCTCTGCGGCCCGCTGGAGTTCTGGAACCATCGTCAGGTCGATCTGCAGGCCGCCCGTAAACAGCGCGTCCGTGCCGTAGGTCTGCTCGACCTCTTGTCGCACGTGCTCGAGAAAGTAGGCGCCGCTCTCCATGTGTTGGCGGTGGAGCTCGGCATCGAGCGGCTCCGCGACGGCGATGTCATGGGATTCCCGATCGATGAAATCGAGCTCGAGCATGCGTTCCAGAACCCTGTTGCGGCGGGCGAGAGCACCCTCGGGCCGCCTGATCGGGTCAAATTTGTTGTTGGCGCTGGGAATCATGCCGGCCAGAAGGGCGGCCTGAGCGAGAGTCAGGTCCATGGCCGGCTTGTCGAAGTAGAGGCGTGAGGCCGCTTCCGCTCCATACGCGCCGTGACCGAGGAAGATCTGATTCGCATACATGCTGATGATCTGGTCCTTTGACAGGCGTTTTTCCATGTCGAGGGCCAGGAACATTTCTTTGACCTTGCGCGTAATGGTGTGTTCACGTTCCAGGAACAGGGCCAGCGCGAGCTGTTGGGTCAGGGTCGAACCGCCTCCCTGCCCTCCGAATCGCCTTTCCTTGATGCTTCCGATCACAGCCCTCAAGATGGCCCTCGGGTCGACGCCGCCGTGCTCGTAGAACTTGGCGTCCTCGGCGGCGACGATGGCGAGTTTGAGATTGTCAGGGATGAGCTCCGGGGGCAGTTCGACACGCCGCTCGAGGGCGAAGGTTGCGACCTGGGCGCCGTCGGCCGCAAAAACCGAGGTTGTCGCAGCTGGGCGGTAGGTCGGCAGCTGGTCAAGCTGCGGAATATGCAGTGCCCGAGCAACCAGCCAGCCGGTGAAGGCGCCCACGAGACACCCGGCGAGGGTCGCCCACACTACTTTTGTCATCAAAGAAAGGATCCGCGCCTTCATTCGGCGAGGATAACATTGCGCTAGGGCTATTCCTCGCCAACGAGCCCACCACTGGGCCGATCGAGATCGCCTGCTCTGGCCAATTTCCCCAGGTAGTCGTAGATGACGATCGAGCCGGCTACGGCGAGGTTGAGGCAGGGCACGAGACCCCACTGAGGGATCTCGACCACCAGGGACGCCGCCTCGATGAGGCGCTCGGGCACGCCACCAAGCTCGGCGCCGAGAAGGAAGCATGGCCGTTGGGGGTACTGCGCCTCAAAGAGGCTCACCGACCGGGAGTTCAGCTCAACGGCGACCAGGTTCCAGAGTTTCTGTTCGAGGTGTTCGAGGAAGGCCTTTTCATCGGCGAGGAACGTGACCTGGGTATAAAACTCGGCCGTCTTTGCCGCTTCGACGTTCCACTCCCGCTCACCAACGAGTAGCACCTCCTCTGCGGCTGCCGCGTGAGCGGTGCGAACCAGGGTGCCGACATTGTGCTCCTTGGTCGTATTCCACCCGGCGATTGCCATGGGTCGAAGCCCCAGCCGGTAGTCCTCGCGGCGGCGGCTGCGGCGCGCCAGCCGGCGAGCTTGTGAAAAACGGTCCTTGGCCGTCGTCATCAACAGGCCCCCAGGTGCCCTGCCCAGTCGCGCTCAGGAAAAATCGAAATCCCGCTCGGCGCGGGATTTCGTGGCGGCGGGTATGCCCGCCCGGGCCCTTGCAGAGGGTATCGCGGCTGCGAGGTCCGTTGAACGCCCGCGGTCCACCAGGGTGGACACTTCAAATGTAGGTTGCGTCCCAGGTGGTGTCAAGGGCTTCGCAGGAGTCGATTGAATCGGTCGATTGCCGCCGGGGCTGAACACGGCTTTTTGATTGGGATTACATCCTTCGCGATGGTAGAGTGAGGTTGCAAGGAGGCCTTCCATGCTATCGAAATTTCGTGCCCTATCTGTTGTCCTGATGGTCCTGACTACGGTGTTCTTTTTTGCGTGCTCGAGCTCGAAGCCCAAGGTGGAGACCGAGCCTGCTCCGGCAGCCACCCCGACCCCGGCCCCGGCAGTGGATGATACCGACGAGGTTCTGACCGAACCCCCAACCCAGCCTGTCGTGTCCGAGCACTCCGGCGTCGAGGAACTTCCAGAAGACCTGGTGATTCTTAATGCGCGTGGGTACCTCGATGACGTGTTCTTCGACACTGACCGCTACGATTTGGAACAGGAGGCGCGCGAGCACCTCGCCTCGAACGCGACCTGGCTGCGTCAGTACCCGAGCGTCTCCATTCTTGTCGAGGGGCATTGTGACGAGCGCAATACCCGTGAGTACAACCTCGCCCTTGGAGAGAAGCGAGCCAATGCCGTTCGTGACTACCTCATCTTCATGGGTATCGACGCCCCCAGGATCAGGACCATCACCTATGGTGAAGAACGGCCGTTCGCTCGGGGCAGCGATGAAGCCGCATGGCAGCTCAACCGACGGTCACACTTCGTCATTACTGCACGCTGAAGGAGGAGGTTGGTCAATGCGTTCGATCTTGGTTCTCTTTCTTGTCATGTCCCTCTTCGCCTGCAGCTCGGGGGAAGACATGGCGTTGCTCCACCGAGAAATCACCGACGTGCAACGGAGCGTCGAGGAGCTCAGCAGCGCCACCGCTGACCAACAAGATCTCAGACGCATGGAAGAGCGCATGCAGCAGCTGACAGATCAGAACATGCGCTCCAATGCCGATCTGGCGATGCAAGTCGAGTCTCTTCAGGAGCGCATGGAGGCATTGCACTCTTCGCTCGAACTCACGACGCGTCGTCTTCAAGAAATCAGCCAGGAACTTTCGGCGGCCAGGGCTCGGTCGTTGGCGACCATCCCGCCAGTGATTGTTGCGTCGGCCGATGACCCGATGGCCAACCCGGAAGCTACAAACCCCGGCGCCGGCTATACGGCGCCCGCAGCGACCGGCATCACCAGCGATATGCCGCCCGAGCAGCTCTATCGGTCAGCTTACGAGGATTACATGCGCGGTAACTTTGACCTTGCGGCGCAGGGCTTCCAGGAGTACATACGGCGCTTCCCCGACACCGACCTGACAGACAATGCGCTCTACTGGGTCGGCGAGTGCTACGACGCCCAAGAGCTGACTGCGGAGGCTCTGGAGATCTTCACCCAGGTCCTCGCGGACTACGCAAACTCCGACAAGGCCGCTGCTGCCCAGCTCAAAATGGGCCTGCTCTACCTCAAGTCCGGCGATCAGGGGCAGGGAGTAGTCAACCTTCAGTACGTGGTATATGAGCATCCCGGCACGCAAGAGGCTGATCTCGCTCGGGAAAAGTTGCGTTCGCTCGGGTTGAATATCAGATAGCAAATCGAACCGAAAGTTGAGAAGCGCGCTTCAGCAAGGATCTTGAAAGACAGAAGCCCGAAAGCAGCGTACTGCCCGAACCGTGTTGGTGCTTCTGTCTTCCAAGATCCTCATTGATGCGCTGCGCGCATCCCAGGATTCGGTTGTGGTTCCCGTTCAGGCCTCATCCCCCAACAATCCTTGTTGACGATCGCCCCCTTCTTGGATTATCCTCGGGGTTCCTGCGACGAGTGCGTTGACGCTCAAACTGCGCAGAGGAGGGGGTGAAGTCTATGCCAACAGGTGTCGTCGTACGCGACAACGAATCCTTCGAACAAGCACTGCGCCGGTTCAAACGCAAGTGTGAGAAGGCCGGCATCCTCTCCGAGGTCAAGCGGCGTCGTTTCTATGAGAAACCTTCCGAGCAGCGGAAGCGTCAGCTCGCGCAAGCCCGCAAGAAAATGCTGCGGAAAATGGCCAAACAGCGCCGGGCAGGCCTTCTCTGAGCCGAGCCCGGGTGAATTCTGATGCGTCCTTCTGCTCCACGAGAGCTTGATTTTGACGCAATCCTCGATTTGGTTGCGGCCCACACACGAACGCGTGTGGGCCGCTTTCTCGTTTTCGAACTCAATCTGAGCCTCGACCGTCAGACGATTCTCGATCGCTGTGACCTGACCGCCGAAATGGCGGGGCTCGTCGAGGATGGTGGTCAATTGGCCTTGACCGGTGGCGACGAATGCGCCCAGTGGCTCGAACCGGGGACGCAGATGCCATTCGAGCCGAAAGATCTCCTGATCTTGCTCGCCTTC
>CAZCEX010000061.1:0-13202 GCA_964497785.1 uncultured Thermoanaerobaculia bacterium
AAGAGCGCAAAGAGCACAAAGATCTGATTCTCAATTGGTTTTGCCTTTCCTTTGCGTTCTTGGCGTCTTCGCGTTTCGATATTGGTCCTTCCGGCACCCACCAACCTGATCTGTGGGGATACCTTTGAATCCAAAAAACTCCGCACTCGGCGCCTTCGCCGTTCACCCTCTCACTGCGAGCCGCTGCGCGCGCGGGACCGGCCCGACCCGATCGCGGATCAGGGGGCCGGCAGCGGCAGTACCGTGACGGCGTCGCCGGTGATGTTGTCGATGACCGACGCGTAGACGAACAACGGCCCACCGACCACCTCGTAGGCGACGACGAAGTGCTGCAGCTCTCGTTGATCCTGGGGTACGGTCCAGATGACGTCGAAGACCGAACCGAGCCATTGGCTCAGGGGTGGGATCTGCAGGTTGCGCTCACCAAGCACCTCACCGCCGGCGGTGACCACCCTTGCGGTCAGAGTCGCTGCGGTCGGGCCGGGATTGAACCAGCCGATGTTGCAGCGGAAACCCGACTCGTCCGAGATGCGTTCGTTGGACAGCCCTGGCAGAACGCCGACGGCGGAGAGGCCGTTCGACGTCATTGCCGGCATCGCCTGGCCGAAGGTACCACCTTCGAAAACCGCCGGCATCTTGGTATTGACGACTCGGGCAAAGGCGGCGATGGGCGCGGTCGCGAGCAAACGTACCGCGCCGGTGCCGTTGACGCCCCAGAGATCGCCGAGCAGATCCTCGATGTAGAGCTGGGTACCCGAGGAAAGACTGCGGCTGGCAACCGCGGCGGGCCCTGAGAGGCCGCCGGTCGATGTCGGGTAGTACTCAAAAACCACGTCGGTCGCCTGCGACCCGGCGACGACCCAGAGCCGCGTCCGCCATCGGGTGTCCGCGAATCCTTCGCTGCGCGACGCCACTGGTAGGAACAGCTCGGTCGCGGCGAGCGCCTGCGGGGTCACGGTGATAGTCACAGCGACTGCAGCCGTCGCAATAGCAAGAAAGGCAGGTCGGGTCCTCATCATTGCACCTCCGATCACACGAATAATGGCGCCGGATTATCCCGGCGCCACGTACTTCGAGTTGTGGTGACGCGTCGATGTCTACGGTGCGAGCACGATGATCTTTGTACTCAGGTCGAGGGCGTCGATCGCGGCGTCGTTGTTGAGGTCGGCGTCCTTCGAATTGCTGTCGACGCCGAAAATTTCGAAAAAATGTCGAGCTGGTCGCTCACGTTGAGGATCGTATCCCGGTTGACGTCACCGAAGAGAGGCTCGGCCTCCGGGTCAGGCGTCGAACCCGGGTCACTGCACTACGAGAGGCCCGATCTCCAGGTCACCGATGAAAATACTGACGGAGTCGCCGATCTTCACGTGCTTTCCGGGGTTGCCGAAGAAAACGTAGTACCTGCGGTCTTGTTTGGGTTTCTCGGAGGTCTGCGACATGGGTCCGACATAGGCCGGAGCGGGCACGATCATTCGCGCACCACTCGCCTCGTGCACGAGCTCCCTACGTCTCGAGTCACGAAAGAGGCTCCACGCCTTGTCGGCGTCGGTGACCCAGTAACGAAAATCAACCATGTAGCCCGCCGAGGCGAGCTGAACTCGGTCCACCCGAATCCCGTACTCGGCCTCGAGACGGCCGAGGTCTGCGGCCGCCGAGTCCACCTCGCTCTGGTTCATGATCGCCTGGCCGGCACCGACAGAGGTCGACGCCACAAAAGCCAGGCAAAAAGCTACGGCCAAAAAACGTACCCCAATCATTACTGAATCGTCTCCGACCACGCCGAGGTGGTGCTGTCTTCGAAACCGTCGAGAAACAGTACGGTGGTGCACGGAATCACGACTTGGGCAGAGACCACCTCGTCGATGTCGGCGCTGGCAACAGTGAACGCCGGACCGCCGCACATATCGGCGAACGAAAGCTCGAAGTCCGGCTGCTGCCGCACGGTCAGGGACGTCGGACCGTACGCGTCTGCCGAAAACTGCACGCGGTAGACCCAACCGGGGCCGTCGAGCTTCAGCATGTCACAGGCGTTATTCAAACCGCTCATGGGGTCGCCGTCGGTCATCCAGTCGCCGGCGAGAGCCCAACCGACGTAGCCGAAAGCTGCGTTTTGGGTCTGGATCAAGCCGTCGACGGCTGCAAACCCCGGATCGGGGTTGTTCTCGGCGCTCACGAGGCTCAGCACCGCCGGATCAAAGGCCAGATCGACAGCCGCAGTGCCGATGTTGTTGGTGCCCCCTGCCACCATGCCGCAGGTCTGTGAGCACGTGGTCGCGTTGTCTCCCGGACGAACGTACACGTTCGCCCAGAAGGTCTCCCCAGGATTGACACAGAAGGTATTCGTGCCGTCAACCGGGTTGTAGATCTCCACATCGATGCCCGCTCCGGGCGTGGTGGTCTGCGCCACCACAGCCACAGGCATAAGCAGCAACACTGCCAAGGCGAGCCTCGAAATACTCCTTGCTGTCATCATTCCCTCCTCACGGTCCATGGCACGGGCGTCCGGCCAGGTTGTACGTCTTGTTGTCTTCATCTCATGCTCCCCTGTTGTTCGAGGCCTCTGCTGTCGCCTTCATGGCTCGATGACGCTCTCCGACCACGCGCTCGAATTCCCGCTTTCGAAACCGTCACTGAAGATTTCCGTCGTGATGACTCTGAGGCTGACAATCGCCTCGAGGCTGTTGAGGTCGCCGTCGTTCGCCTTGTATCGGAAGTCGTCAGTACCGATGAATCCCGGGTCCGGCGTGTAGATGAACGAGCCGTCGGCGTTGAGCGTCAGGCCTCCGTTCAACGGGCCTCGCACGAGAACCGCCGACAGCGGAGTCATCTCGACGTCACTGTCATTAGCGAGCACACCGGGAGCGGCAACGGTCGACACGGTGTCGGCGAAGACATCCCCGGCATTGTCATCCACGGCGACGGGCGGGTCGTTGACCGCGGTGACGTCGAGATTGACAATGCCGATGCCCCCACTGACCATTTCGGCATCGAACACCTCGTACGTGAAGCTGTCCATGCCGAAGAAGTTGGAGTCCGGCATGTAGCTGAACGAACCGCCGGGGTTGAAGGTCAAAGCGCCACTTGCGGGCGGGCTGATCAGGGAGGCGGTCAAGACGTCGCCGTCGACGTCGATGTCGTTGCCGACCACACCGGTTCCACCGACGCTCAACATCAGGTCCTCAGGCGTTGCATACACGTCGTTGACGACCGCCGGTGGGTCGTTGATCGGGTCGACGCGGATCACCGCCGCCACCGGCTGGCTGTCGGAGGCGCCGTCGTTGACGGTGTAAAGGAAGAAGTCACCACCGGAATAGTCAGCCATCGGTTGATAGCTGAAGGAGCCGTCCGTGCCGAGTGAGAATGAGCCGACCATCGCGGCGTCGTGATGCTGCGGCCCCTGGACCAGACTCGCGGTCAACGGGTCGGTGCCGGGTGCACCGCCGTCGTTGTCGTTGCCGAGCACCTCGACGAAGCTCCCTCCTGGTACGGACAGCGCACTATCCTCGTCGAGGAAGTAGGCGTCCGTCACCGCCACGGGAGCACCCGCCTCGCCGTCGACCACGAGCTGTACGAGCATGCCGCCCTCCGGCGCCGCCCCATTCGTCAGGTTCAACCGACGCTCAACAATCGGGTAGGTTCCGGCCAGCTCAGGGAACAGGACCGCATCAATCGTCTTGCCCGCCGGCAGTGTGACGCTGTACTGGTTGAACGGGTGCGGGTAGAGATTGCCGTCCTCGGCCACGAGGGCAAGATGATCACCCTGAATGGTCGGCACCAGACTCTGCAGACCGGCGCTGAAGAAACGAATCAAGATATTGCTGTCCTCGTTGAGAGTGCCACTCACGATCGGCGCGGCCGCCGGATAAGGCTGGCCGTTGACCAGTGAGTACTGAGGGTTGAAGTTGAGGTTGCTCGGCATGGCGGTACCGGGACCGTAGTTGCCCGTGGTCACCGCGGCGTTGAGGGCCGGGTCGAACTCAGAGTAAAAGAGCACCACTTCGCTGTCGTACGGGACGCTGAAGCCGGGTCGGTCGTAGGCGACTCCGGGGCTGACGTCCTTGGTGACCGCCCCGTACAGACCGAGAGGCACCTGCACCTGCTGGTGGGTACCGCTCTTGTAGATGAACGAGCCATTGCGGAAGTTCGGCCAGCTGTAGGTCTCTATGGTTCCGGGGGCGGTCTCCTTGGCGAAGGACCGGATCCGACCACCGGTCCCGGCAGGCGCCGGGTAGTTCGGATCGGACTCCGAGAAGCGCACGACCGGACCGTTGGCGGCGGACGGGATCTGGCCCGTGATCACCAGCGAGACCGGCACCGTGAGGTCGTTGAAAAGGTGGATATTTATGATCGGGTCCGCGGGATCAACGACCAGCCGCGGGCCGGGGACCTCGACGGTCCCTTCGAGGGTCGTGAAATCGCCGTCATTCTCCAGGGCGAAGCCCCAGACCGGAACCCCGGTCATGTCGGGCATCGTCACAGTCGTCTGGCCCGCGAACAGGTAGAAATCCGCCGCAGCGGCTGGAACGGCGGAGCCCAGGAGGCCTCCTGCCAGCAGAACCGCTGTCGGAAAGAACGCTTTCGTTGTCGTCATTTTCATTGCCTCCCCCCCTACTCGATCGGCGCGCCGGGCGGCTCGACGATCATCATCGTGAACATGCCGCCGGGGTACACATCGTTGTTGATGAGCTCTTTTTCGTTGTGCGAATGCCACATGTAGGCATAGCCACCGAACTCGTTGAAGCCCGGGTTACCGGGTGGCAAGGTTCCCATCGTGCCCAGGTAGGGGCTGCCGCTGAACCAAGACCCGAAGGTCAGGTCGGTGTCAGGCGGCAGCTCGACCGGCATTGGCACACCTTCGAAGGTGGGGTCCTCCCAGGGCAAGGTCTGGTCCGGGATTACATCCCACCCCAGACCCTGGCCAGTCCACGGGTCCCACAAGGCGTCGTATGTCGAGCCCGGCCAGCTCGGAATGGTGAAGTAGTGGGTCGCCAGATCCGGCCCCGAACCCGGGTTCGTGCCAACCAGGCGACCATCACGCGCGATCAGTATCGAGTGGTTGCCGTGGTGGTGGAATGGATGCATGTCCCGGCCGGCATTGGCCACCCGCATGAGGATGACTTCACCTGGATGAGTTCGCGGCTGGCAGTTGTAGGGCTGGTGAGGCAGATCCTCTGAGAACGCCGCCGACATCGTATCGGGGGCATTGCGACCATTGAAGAACCAGTAGTAGGGGTACCACTGGGTGTCGTCGACCTGGCCGATCAATCCGAGTTCCACTTTCTCGTGCACTCGGTGGTCCATCTCGGTCATGAGGAACAGGTACTCCCAGTCGTAGGCGGTTGTCGGGTCGTTGTAGGCGATCTTGTTCGTCACCGGATCGTAGCCAACCGGACGCACGATAATGACGCCAAGGAGACCCATCTCGACCTGCAGCTCCATACGGGTACCACTCTGGTAGATGTATGTGCCGGGCTCAGCGGCGATGAAGCTGTAGCTGACGTTCCCGCCCGGCACAGCCTCCCTGGTGAACAGCCCGTCGGCGCCCCCCCCGGCCGTGGTCACGCCGGACTGACCGGGGAAGACGATCGAGGTGGGCACGTCCAGGTTGTTCGTCAGGTTGACCGTGACGCGGTCTCCCTGGTTAACGATCAACGTCGGCCCCGGGTACTGGATCTCCTCGCCGTCGACCCCGTAGCCCCAGATCAAGAGACTGGCCCCGTCACCGGCCAGGATGTGGGCGGTGTCGTCGGCATAGAGGTCGAACGTCGTCCCGGTGATGCCCTCGATTTTTGCGTATGCAGGGGTCGTCGCGAGCAACACAGCTGCCACGACCGAAAGCGTTATGATTCGCATGGTTTTGAGTCCTCTCATCAGTACCTCCGCTACGGCGCCGCGACGACGTGGATCTCGGTCATCATGCCGCCGAAGTCCTGGTTCTCGTTGCTGAGATAGCTCAGATTCGTCGTATACAGGGGATACACGCCCACCGGCACGTCATAGGTCTCGAGATCGACCAAAACGTCGACCGTCGAGCCACCACCGATGGTCACCGACGACGTCTCGATGAAGACGTTGTTTCCGGTGCCTGGCAACCTCGCTCTCAAGAGCCTGGCGTCCTTGCCGATGACCCGCAGCGGGAAGCCGTCAGTCTGCAGGGTAAACTCCCGGTTGATGTCAACCGACGAGATCCGCAAGAGGGTGCGCTCACCCCTCACCGCCACGACCTTGGAGTTCATGATCTGGCTTGGGTAGCCGTTGTATTCGTTGGTGATGTCGGCCTCACGCACCGTGTCGGGATATCCCCGCCCATTGATCATCGCGTACTTGGGTCGCATCTCGGCGAAGGGCAGAGGAGCGACCGACTCGGAGGCGTCGTGGAAATCGCTGTCGAAGCTCGACAGCTGAAGCGCGTACTCACGGTCGTAGTAGCTACTACCGTCAAAGTCGTTGTAGGCATAGGTCATACCAGGGGTATGGCTCCATCCGCCGGGAAAGGTCTGAGCCGGGTAGTGGTTCTGGCCCGCCCGCACGTAAAGGTTGCCCAGCATGCCCATCTGCATGTGCTCGGTAGCCTCCACGTGGCAGTGGTAGAGGTATGTGCCCGGGTCGTCGTGTCGGTAGTAGTAGGTGATGGTCGAACCCATGTTGATCGACATACTCGACTCCGGCAGCCCGTCGAGCACCGCGGCCGCCTGTGGGAAGCCGTGGTAGTGCACGGAGTGCGGGTCGAAGAGATCCGGCCGGATCTGCATGCCGACGTTGGTCAACGACAGGTAGAGCTCGCCGCCTTCGTCACCAACGATCATCGGCGCCGGCCACTGCTGGTTCAGTGTGCCTTCCTGAATCACCTCGTCACGCGGAATGCCGGTGACGTCGTTGAAACCAAACATGTACTGCATGCGGCCGTCGGCCATCATGACGAAGCCGTCTCCAGCCGTCAGGTGCATGCAGGTCACGTTGGGGTCGTATCCGGGGGCGCCCGGCTCGGGGACACCATCGCCATCGGTGTCGCCGGGGCACTGCGGGTTGACTCCTGCGCTGCTCTCGATCGGCTGATCGGTCACGTCGGCGTAGGCCGTCGCACCAACCAGGAGCACCACCAGGACGACAGCCCAGGATCTTGCGTTCTTTTTGGTCATCGTCATATTGCACCTTCCTCGTATTACTGTCGGGGTGCAGCAGACGCCGCACCCCGACCGTGGTCCTCTCAGTTCAATGCGTTGATCGCTGACTCGAGGTCAGCGGCATCGACCACACCGTCAAGATTGAAGTCCTCCGAGCCGCACACACTGGCGCCGCCGAAGATTACGTTGATGATCTGGCCGATGTCCTCGACTCCCAGCACGCCGTCACAGTTGGCGTCTCCAATCGGTAGCTCGTCCGCACCAGCTTCGACAAGACTTGTGGCAAGACGCGGATCGCCCTGGAAGTCCGACGCGATACCGGGGTACAGGGGGATCCAGCTCCCGTCGGCGACCCCCACCGCACCGGACATGCCGGATATGGTGTAGTCGGACTCGGCCGAGGTCAGCGGGGTGAAGCGAGTCGTGATGAAGTTGCCGCCCTCGTCGATCACCGCCGCCGTCGCCAGGTCGTTCACGGTGCTGGAGACGAACTCGGGATCAGATGCCACATTGCTAGGGTGGGTTCCGGCGGGATCGGTGAGCACGTTGTTCATCGGGTCCAGCACGTGCGCCGGGTCGCTGCTCATCACCGCCAGGTCGAAGATCGCCGGTGTGCCGGCCGTCAGCCCGCCCTTGTCGTTGTTGAGCGTGGCATCCCAGAAGAACGAGCGGTTGTTCCAGATGATGTTGTTCGCCAGGACAGGATCGCTGTAGAGCTGCTCCAGACCGGCCGGGAACGCTCCCAGCAGGTCCACCGAATGCAGCTCACTGACGATGCCGGCAGGTTGCGCATTCGACGCTTGGGTCATGCCCGGCGTGAACGCCGCGGCAGCCGTAGCGGTGCTGTCGTTGTTCGCCACCGTATTGTGCAGGATCGCGCCCGCGGCCACATCCTGCAGCCAGATGCCGGCGCCAGCCTTGGCGGCAACGTTGTTCGATACGATGTTGTTGGTGATCTCGAGCCGGTACCACAGTTCCTGCGGCAGATCCTGAACGTCGAGACCGTTGATCCTGGCGGCGGCGATGCCGCCACCGTTGCCGCTGCCGGACAGGTTGCCCTGGATGCGGTTGGAGTCGATTGTCACATCGCCGGTCCCATCGGCGAGCTCCGCAGGGTCACCCAGGTCGATGGTGGATCCTACGAAGATGCCGCCGCCGTCGCCGCCGATGTTAGTGCCCCAGAAGACCTCGTTGAAGAGGATTTGATTGCGGGCGATGAGACCGCCGGTCGACGAACCGAAGTGCAGCACACCGGCGCCGTAGAATCGACTCAAGTTGCCCGAGATGAAGTTGTCCGTAATCTGGTACCCGTCGGCGCCCTCGAATATCGACACACCGCCGCCGCCACGGATACCGCCGTTCTTGACAATGCGGTTGTGGTGCGCCCAGATCCCGGTATTACTCAAGGTCCGCTGGGAATCACCGATGGTGAGACCGCCGCCCATGATGCCCTGGTTGGAACGCATGACGTTGTTTGAGATCTCGAGGTTGTGCACTTCGTCGTAGACGTAGACTCCGCCGCCGGACAGGGAGCCGGTGAAAAGAATCCCGTCGACTCGCGCCGGCGTGCCGTCAAAGACCGCACCGGTTCCGGCGAAGATCATCAGGCCCGGCGCCTCTTGCGCCGCGAACGGATCCGATCCGTAGAGGGCCAACGCCTTTTCGTGCCATGCTTGGAGCACGCTTTCAGGCGTCGGCGTGGCGAAGACCGTCGTCGATTCGGCGCCAGACCCCTGCAGGAGCAAGGGCTTCCACAGGATCGGGCTCTCGAGGTAGGTTCCGGGCTCGATGATCACCAGGCTGCCCGGCGCCGCGGCGTCGATAGCTGCCTGGATCGTGGCGAAGTCGGTGGGCACGAAGGTCGCCGCACAGACGCCCACGTGCACCGTGATCCCGGTCTCGGACCAATTGAGGTTGTCACCCCGCTGGACCAACAATTGACCGGTCGAAGAACCGCCCGGCACCGAAGCGAGGATCTCGGCATCGGTCCAGCTCACGATTGGCAGCGCAACGCCGTCGAGCGTCACCTGACCCTGGACGAGACCGAAACCGTAGTCGCGGGTGACCAGTGCCTGGCTGCCCATCACATCGGGGTCGAAGTCAGGGTTCGGCACCTGTTTCATGCCGACCGACGTGATCGTGATCTGCGCATCGGCCGCACACACCGCCGGCCCGCCGTTGCCCAGGTCACCGTCGACGGTGTTGATTCCCGGCGTCATGGTCGCAGGCTCGAGATCGAGATTACGATTGGGATAGCCGACGAAAGCGCCCACCGGAACGATCGGCGTGTCCAGGTATGTCGTGCCTCCAGGAATGTACTCAAGGGTCCAGCAGGATTGCGAGTAGTCTGGGTCGTAATAAGGATCGGGGATAACCTGACCGGGGTTGTTCGGGTCCGCCATGTGCGGGTGGTTGAGGCAGGCGGTCAGCATGTTCTCGACCATGCCGCTCGGGCTGGCAGCGTTCATGGTGTAGGTCGACGGCAGCAAGCCGGTGTAGGCGCCAAACTCGTCAGTATAGATGCGGGTGATTTCGTTGCCGGTCCAGTCCTGGAAAGAGATGGGCAGCCACGACGGCGCCGCTTTCTCGCCGAAGTTCGGTGTCAGTACGTTGAACTCCGCCGCCAGGTCGTTGTTTACGAAGCCCACGACGCGCGCGGCCTTCGGCACCTGGGTAAAGAGGTAGAACTCCGCCGGAGGGTTGGATCCGGCCGTGAGCAGTACCTGCTTGCGGTCACACAGGGGCCGCATCAGGCCAGCAGCGCCGGCAGAGACCTGCTGGTCGGGAAACATCGTCAGGTAATCCGGCACCAGGTGTAGATCGCCCACGCAGGGCACCGGGATTGCCTCGACCGGGGGATCGTCGAGGGTTTTCAAGCTCGGCGTGAAGACATCGCCGAAATCGACGTTCTTATCTTCTTCCTTTACGTGCTCGTAACCCAGAGGCGCCGCCGCCTCCGTGATGTAGATGCCCGAGGGAAGGGGGCTCTGCTCCATGCTGCCGGAGCCCATGCCGCCGGGGAAATACGACGTGAAGGCAAAACCGCCATCGAAGACTCCCGCTCGCAGCTGGTTCCAGGTGCCGAAGTTGTCGTAGCACTCCATAGCCTGTTCGCCGTGGATTGTCGGTAACTCCTGGATGCACCCGGTCGGCTGGTCGTCATCGAAGCTGTCGGTCCAGGTGACGTTGATGGCGTCGCCCGGATCAAAAAGGTCATTACTGTTGTGGTCGACGTCTTCGGGCCCGGGCAAACCGCCGTCGGCCCATCCGAGCGGGTGGTTGTCGACGTCGGCCGCAGTCACTCCGGCCACTGCGTCGATGTCGTCGATGACACCGTCGCCGTCCTTGTCCTCGTAGAGGTTGAGCTGGACCCGGGGAACGCCCGGCTCCCAGTCCTCTGCAGCGGCCCACCGCGGATCGTCCTCGGCGCGGGTGGTGGCGTAGAGAACCACGCCCGAAATGCCTCCGTTCTCAGTCCCGGTGTAGTTGGCCTTGCCCCAGTCGATGACGTTGGTCTGCCCGAGGAAGAGCATCATGGCCTGGGTCAGAACCTCACCGAGCTCTGTGCGGGAGAGGTTGTTTCCGGTGTGGGGGTTGGATGCCGGCTGTTCTTGCGGGTTGAGGCGGCCTCGGGATGGAGTAAACCAGCCGTCGTCCGCCGGGACTGCGCCCCCGCCATCTACAGCAAAAGTCGCGCCGGTCGCCTTGCGGGTCGCGAAATCGACCTCCGCAACCAGCCATTTGAAGAATGGGAACACCTCACCGAGAAAGTAGGAGCCATCGGGCTCGGACACCGTCGCCCGGTAGAGACGACCATCTCGGAAGCGGAGGTTGACACCTTGATCGGCGAGGCCGCCCTCGGCCGGGTCGCGGAAACCATCCTGGTCGAGGTCGTTGAAAACGTGACCCATGAGAGTTCCGAACCAGCGATTCGACAGCACCGTTCCAACATCGACGACGCCGCCCTCGGGGGGTACGACAACGGTGCCGAATCCGAAGAGCTGGTCGAGGTTTTCATCGAAGTTTACGAGCTCGTAGGATCCAGGCGGCACACCGTCGATCGAGAAGGTGCTATCGCTATTGCACTCGACGAGGATCTGGCCCTGCTGGGCGGCCACATCGTTGAGCCCGACCCAGCAGCCCGGGACCGGTTCCCCGGAATGGTATCCCTGCAGCGTCGGCGGACGCCCGAAATGGTTGTTGCGCAACTCACCGATGATGGTCCCGGTGCCCGGACCGACGCCGACCCACGGCAGAAGATCCGGATTCACAAAACCGAACGACGTATGTGCCGTGGCGGCGCCGAAGCCCTCGAGAAAGAGCCGTGACCCATCGGCCGTGACCCAGGCGTCGATGACGTTCGTACCTTCAATCGTCGAAGTCTGGATCCAGTTCGGGCCCGGAGGAGGACTGACGATGAGGGCATATTTGCCCGGAGGAATGTATCTGAAGACCGCCCAACCGTCGGCGTCGCTGTACAAGAAGCCGTCGCCGATCTGCATCGGGTCGGGAATCGGCATACCATCCCCGTCGAGCTGGAAGCTGTTGTCCGGGTTGCGCAGGTACTCGGTGCCGATGGTATTACCGAAGGCATCCTGAATCACCTGCCCGCCGGCATCTTCAACAATGATTTTGAAGCCCTCGAGACCGGTCTCGATGCCCAGGTCCGGCGCGTTGTTGATCGTATTGTGGTCGAGGAAAACGTAGACCGAGATCTGCGAGGTCGGAATTGGCAGCGGGTTGACCACGACCCGAACCGTCTGCTGACCGACTGCGACCGGCGCCCCTCCGAGGGTATGGCCGGTCAGCGTACCGCCGGAAAGAGGCAGCACCGATACGAAATATCGTTGGGTGTCCGGCAGGGGCACGTTGACCGTGGACCCGACGATTTCACCGCTCATCAGTACCGGAGCGTGACTGCGGTGAATGTTGACGCCGATGCTGTCAGAGACCGGCGCCCCTGGAGTCGTGAAAACGGTGTTGTCCTCCTCCACCAGGTAGCGAAAATCGCTAACCGGGCTCCCATCGGGTTCCACGACCTCGATGTCGAACGCCCGCGCGGGCACGTTGGCGAGCAGCAGCACGCCGCACAACAACAATACGAGCCCCGTTTCTGACCTCGTACTCGAATTGGCAAATTCGCTCCTCATGGTCATTCCCTCCAACCTGTTCCTCTACCTCTAACGGCCACCGTCGATCGGCTGCCTACTTACTCGTGATTCGGCGTTTCGCCCCAGGGTGCGGCCGGTTTGTCCGGCATGCGGATTTCGACTGGCGAACCACGGTCCGCCTCTGCAATCATCCGCCGCAATGCGGGCTCGCCGCCGGCACTGCGAATCGCATACGCGCAGTCCCGAACGACTCCAAAAAAGACCAGACACCGGTCGTCGTCGCATTCGCCATAGGCACGGTCCACGAGGTTGTGCAACCCCTCCGCAAGGCCGAGCGCGTCAGTGACGCGGTGCATACAAGACGACAAAGATTCGGATTCATTTCGATCCATGTCGGGACCAAAAGCAACATGCGTGCCAATTTGAGCAAATCTTCAATAAAAGATCGTTTCGGACAATCAAGAGAACCTCCGAAACTCCGCCGGAGCCCTGTCAGCACGAGTTCATCAGACTTTTTTTCTCGCTGTATCTGCGCGCCGACAACCGGGCGAACGAACTCGGGTTCGATGCCGTTCGACAATGCCTTTCTGTCTCATCGCCTTGTCTCATGAGACACTTGATACATTCTGAACAGACAGATCTGGAGTGTAGGCAGGAAATCGAATCCACGGTCGGCGAGACGAGGTCGGTGAGGCTCTTTGGCCAGTGCATTGCCGGCCGCAGTAGAGGTCTGGTCCATACTCCGGGTTCGTACAACGACCGGGCCCTTCTGTGATGGTCCTCATGGTTGCGTGTGACGATAATCACAATATCTGATCATATGTTCTATTGCTCGAGCAAACATGTGTTAGATATGACACCGGGCTTTGAAACGACGTTGTTTTTCGAGATTCTTTCTCAAAAAAGGCAGCTTCGATGTTCGAGGACGAGGTTGGCGAAAAATGCCCGCAGCTTGTCCAGAAAGGTG
>CAZCEX010000062.1:0-13079 GCA_964497785.1 uncultured Thermoanaerobaculia bacterium
CTGGCCACCGGCGAGATCTGGCGACTCTGGACGGGGCATTTCGTGCACTGGAGCTTCAATCACCTCGTCTGGGACGGCATCACGTTCGCCGTACTGTCCTGGCTCCTGCTGAAGCTCGCACCCCGCGCTTGTTTCTGGCTTCTGATCCTTGGACCGCCACTGATCTCGGGCGCCGTGCTTATCGCGGAGCCCGGGTTGCTGGTATATGGAGGGCTCTCGGGCCTGGACGTGGCGCTTTGGGTCTGCGTATGCCTGGCCGTCACTCAAAACAGCCCGGATCGTACGACCAAAGCGGCCGCATGGTTGGCCCTCGTCGGCGGCATTGGAAAAGTCGGCTTTGAGCTTGCTACAGGCAGTGCAGCCCTCGTCAGCGGCGCCTTCGCCCTCGCCCCATCGGCTCACGTCTCCGGAGCTATCCTGGGCGCCGTCTTGATGTTGCTTTTCTTGACTCCCCGTTCCACGCCCCAGATGGCTGCGAGCAGCCTGAAGGCAACCCAGACCTTCCAGTGACAGCCCTCACTTTTCCTTGTTGACATTTTGCGGTCCGGCTCATACATTCGAAGTATAAGTAAATCAGGTATTTGAAAAATGGCTTGAGCGTCAACAGCACACGAGCGTGTTTCCCCGAGGTTGGGCGTCACTCCGGAGGCCTGTCGGGTTCACCTCATGGGCAGCGACAAAGGAGGACAGTCGTGCGAAGATTTCTTGGTTTGGTGGTCGCGGTACTGGTCGGTCTTTCTCTGGTGGTCACACCCAACATTGCCGGGGCTACGGATGCGCTCTACATGGACGCCAACCGCAAGTACAAGCTGGCGACCCCGGAAGTCTTTCCGCCCGTGGAAAGCCAGTACATCCACACCGTCGATGGAACACGGGCCACCTGGAACGTGACCTACCAGGATGTGGTCACGAACTCCAATATCGGATTCGACGATGCCGCCAACGGCGCCACCCGTCGCGCCACCTTGGATGCCGTACTGCAATACATCGACGATCAGATTGTTGAACACGCGTCCGGGGCGGTCGACATCAACGTCGCCGTGTCCGAGACCGACGGCGGTGGTTTCCTGGCGGCAGCCGGGCCGACCTTCTGGTGCACCGACGGCTGCACGAACGGGTGGGTCTTTCTCCACCTGACCACCGGCGCCGACCAGGACCCGACGACACCGGACATGACGGTCACGGTGGATTTCGGCTACTCCTGGAACGACGACATGGGCGCCCCTGCCGGGGGAGAGTACGACCTGTTCTCCGTCCTGCTGCACGAGTTCACCCACGGCCTGGGCCTGGCGTCCCTCTCCCTCAGTGACGGAGGAAGTGAAGCCACCGCGGGATGCACGAACAACGCAGTCGTCTACTTCATCTTTGACGATTTCACACGGCGCGTCTCGAGTAACAACGACCTCTGGGATTGCTCCCCGGTCGGCTATAGCGGCACAGCGGCTGATCTCATCAGCGACGATCTCGACTGGACCGGTCCACAGTGCAATACGGCGTACGGCAGCAATCCGCCGATCTACGCCCCCGGCGCCTGGGCTGACGGTAGCAGCCTGGCACATTGGGACCCGTCGGCCGCCGCCAACTCCCTGATGCAGCCCTCGATTTCCCCGGGCACGCAGAGACGGTCATACCTGCCGTGGGAGCGGTCGGCCCTTGAGGATCTCGGCTACACCACGATACCGGTGGGGCTCATGAGCTTCACTGTCGAATAGGTTACGAGAAGCTGCTACTGCGGTATTCGTAGATCGTTTCTCCAACGCCGGAATTCCAGGGTCAAAGCGGAAAAAAGACCGGGACGAGCAGGACCAATATCGCCAGCAGCACGACGGTCAGGGGGGTGCCGACCTTGAGGTAGTCGATGACCTTGTAGCCTCCGGCGCCCATGACGATCAGATTCGCCTTGTGCGAGAAGGGAGTCATGAAGGCCGCTGATGCCGCCAAGGCGACTGCCATCATGACCGAGTGGATGCTGATGCCCATTTGCTCTGCCGCGGGAATCACGATCGGCGCCATGAGCACGACTGCGGGGGCGCCATCGAGGCATTGGCTGAGAGTGCTCGCCAGCGTCACCAGACCGGCCATGACGCCCATCGTACCGAAGGCGCCTTCGAGCGCGATCACCCCTTGCGAGGCCAAAGCTGCGGCGCCGGTACGTTCGATTGCGATACCGACCGGCAAAATGGCGGCCACCAGGAAAACAGCCCTCCATTCGACCGCCCGATAGGCTTCCTCCATGGTGATCGCCCCAAACAATGCCACGATGGTCGCAGCGGTGAAAGCTGCAACGTGGATCGGCATGAAACCCGACACCACCATGGCAATCATTACGAACAAGGCTCCGACGGCGACCGGCGCCTTGCGGATTCGCCGTGGTTCTTGTGCCGAAGGCGTCAATACAACGAAGTCGGGATTGCTTCCGAGTAGTCGGATTTTGGCCCAACTGCCCTGTACGAGCAGGGCGTCGCCCTCGGCGAGCCGGTGGGAGGCCAACTGGCTGCGAATCACGGCGCCCTTAGACCACACGGACAGGACCTGGAGGCCGGTCTTCTCGCGGAATTTGATTTCCGATAGAGTCGCACCGGTCATCCTCGATCGAGGGGCAGGCGTCACCTCCACGATGCCGATGTCCTCGGACTCGATCCCCGTATCGGTAACCCCCTGCTCGAGCTGAACGTCGCCAAAATTCACGAGGCGCCGGATTACCGAGGCCTCGCCGGCGACCAAGAGCTGGTCGCCTGGATGGATGCGCTCCTTGGGCCGAACGGCCATCAGAGCCTTCTTGCCGCGGATGATGCCTGCCACGGTCAGCCCGACGAGCTCTCCGATCCTGCTTTCCCGGATGCTAGACCCAACGAGCGGTGAGCCGGCAAAAATGCGCAGCACAAAAAGATGGGATCGAAGGCTCTGCATCTCGGTCGGTTCCAACCGCCTGATATCGAGATCTTGCGTCGCTGGTATTGAGTCCACTTGTTGCCACGTGCCTGTTGCGACAAGTTCGTCGCCCTCCTGCAGATCAACTTCGGCGAGATTGGCGTCGAGGAAAACTCCGCCCCTACGGATGCCCACCACAACTGCACCGAGGCGCTCTCTGAAGCTCACATCGCGAAGCGTTCTTCCGATCAGAGCGGACCCCTCTTGAACCCGTGCTGATATTGCTCGAACGCTGCTCAGGGCTTCTTCGAAATCGTCGGGAATCGAAGCACCAAGCTCGACTCCCTGGATTGAGAAGATCTCCCTGACTTTGCTGTATGGCCCGTCCACGAGCAGGACATCGCCCCCTTTCAGCCGAGTGCCGGCGTCCGGCGCAAGTTGTTTCCTGCCCTCCCGGATGATGCCGACCACTGTGACATTGAGCGTATTTCCCAATCGGGACTGCTCGAGAGTCAGCCCATCCAGTTTCGAATCCCGGGGAAGTCGAATACTGAACAGCGATTCGTGCAGGTTGTAAATGTGCGCGAGGTTTTCTGGTGTGACGGCGTCGCCTGCCGGGTCCCTCTTCGGTAACAGGAATCTGCCAACAGTGATCATGTAGAGGATGCCGCAGGCCAATAGAATCACACCGATAGGAGCAAAATCAAACAGTGAAAAGGGTTCCAGGCCCCTGTCACGGAGTAGATCTCCGGCGAGGATGTTGGGTGGGGTTCCAACGAGGGTCATCGTGCCGCCCAGAATGGCGCCGAACGACAGCGGCATAAAAAGCCGTGAAGGGGCAATTCCGGTCTTCTTGCAGATGCTCGAAACGGCTGGAAGCAGCACCGCCACCGCGGCTATGTTGTTCATGAATGCCGAAAGAACGCCCGCCACGATCATGATCGCGATGATCAGCAATACCTCGCGATCACCGATCACCTTATGGACCCGTCCCGCGATCATGTCGGCCACACCGGTGTGGAGCATTGCGGCGCTGACGAAGAATATCGACAACATCGTGATGACAGCGGGAGAGGCAAAACCTGTGAACGCTTCCTCTGGTGAGACGTAGCCGCACAGCGTCAAGAAGACCAGGCCGATGAATGCGGTCAGCTCGACGGGCAGCTTCTCGGTGAAAAACAGCACGGCCATGCCCACCAACATGAGAAAGAGCAGGCCCATGTCCCAGGTCATCAGGCCTCCGAGTCCGGCGATGTTTGCTGCGGTTCAGTCATCAATCGTCAGTCTCCATCTTGCAGCGAAGCGCCTGCTGTTGTCTACAACAAAGGCGTCGCCTCTCGCATTGCGACATCACCGTGCAGAACTTCACCGCGCCAATGGTCGAGCAGATCGATCAGTCTGTGGCTATCATGAACGGATCAGGACCGACGATCCCGGAGGTGCGCCAACGTGGTCGGCAACGACATGGCATTTCACCGTCAAGATGAAAAACATCGTGCGCGGCAGCTCGTTCATGGTTTCGTAATTCCCCTGGCCCTTGGCGATGACGACATCGGCGCTTGTAAAGATGTCCCGGAATTCGGCCGAGACCTCGTCCATGGCGACGCCCGGGAGTTGGCATCCCGTTGAGATCACCTTGGCTACTGTGTCGAGGCCGGCTGCGTGAGCGTCGCTGATGGTCGCGTCGTTGATGATGGGCGCGCTGCGCACCGAAGCACAGATCTCGGCAAGCGGGTACAAGGCGGTCACCGTCTCCAGCATGACCCGGTCGAATACTACCTCGCCGGCGTTGTCGCACACCACCAGAATCGAGCGCGCCGTAGCAAGCTCATTGCGCAGCTGTTCGATGTGCCAATGTTCATGGCGGCTGCTCAGCGCACTTCGCAATACGCCTTCGACGTCGTCGGGATCAGCGGTGGCGCCGAGATCGAGGATGTTGCCTGCCGCTGCAATCCGAGCAGACGCATCGAGTTTGTCATCCGCTTCAGCAAGCCAGCGCTGCATGGTGGGAATGAGTGATATCGCCAACTCGGTATGCCTGTGCTTCGCCTGCTCGAACGGATCAGAAAGACCACACAGGTCGCCAAGGGCGCTGTAGACCACCCGCGCGTTGACCGGTGGCGACAGGGCCGGGTCGAAGTCACACAATTGGCCACCAATCGTCGTCACCAAGTCGTGGATCGACGCATCGTCGAGGCCGACCATCCGTGCCGACCGGATAGCCTGGCTGAACATGCACGGAATACATTCAATGAAGGAACGCATAAGTCCTCCCAAACGGTGAACATGATACGCCTGCCGGGAAATCAATACTGATCTCGAGGGATAACGCTGCGAATCGCCCGACCGATAATGTGGAAGACAATGACGAACCTCAATAATGACTGGTTCGATATCTGATGAATGAAACGCGAATCAGTCTCGGAATTTTGGGTGTAGAATCTCCCGACGGCTGTCGCCCTCGAACAACGCCGGAATCGCACACGCGAAGAACGGTGGACGGCGCAGCATGGCGCTGGTCCGGTTGCACGGCGCCAAACGAAGGAGGTACCCGATGCGACGTTTCGCCCTCGTGTTCGCCGTAGTTCTGATCACCAGCGCAGTTTTCCCCGCCGAGACCGAAATCTGGAAGCCAGTCGGGCCAGGACCTGAAGGAGCAGCACCAGCGGTGGCTGTCGAGCTCAGCGACAGCGGCGTGCGTGTCAACCTCGATCTTGTTGGGTTCTGGGCCGGCAAGGTGACGATCGATGGACAGAGCTTCACCTCGGTGCGCGTTCCCGAGCTCGGCATGAAGGGCGAAGAAGGGCTCCCGTACCTGCCCTTCCGTACCGTGATGGTGCCCGTTCCGGCCGGCCCGGAGATCGGCGAGATGACGGTGGAGACCGTCGCGCCGGTGACGGTGCTCTCGGGGGTCGTCGTCCAGCCGGCACAACGGCCGCAGACCGACTGCGGTGTCGTTCCCGGCGGCGGGCTGTGCCACGACCGGGCGGCCTACGAGCAAGACAGCTGGTACCCGCGCGACCCAGCGCGTATCGTCGACGAGATCGTCGTGCGTGGGCAGCGCTTCGTTGCCGTGGAAATATCGCCTTTGCGTTTCAACCCGGCGCTCGGTACGGTCATGGCCTACCCCGAGGTCGAGATCCAGATCCCCCTCGAGGGGCCTGTGGACGAGGCTGCCGAGGCCCTCAAGGCCCGCCGCTTCAAGTCGTTCTTCGCGGTGAATATCGACTCGCCTCCCGCGGTCGAGACGAAGCCCACCGGCATCGAGTACCTGATCCTGGCCGACGACAGCTTTCTGACGGCGGTCGAACCGCTAGCTGAGTGGAAGCGGTTGAAGGGCTTCACCGTCGAGGTGGTGGCGAAGAGCGCTGTCGGCACGACCTCCGCCGCGGTGAAATCGTTCCTGCAAGCACGTTACGACAGCGATCCCGACCTGAGCTTCGTACTGCTCGTCGGTGACCACCAGCAGATCCCGTCCGAGGCGCAGAGCGGCTTCGTTTCCGACCTCTACTACTCGTGTCTGGACGGCACCGACTACTTCCCCGACGTGCTGTTGGGTCGCCTCAGCGTGCAGGACCCCACCGACTGTGACAACGTCGTCTCCAAGATCGTCGCTTATGAACGCACGCCGGACCCCGGCGCCTGGCACGGCGACTTCCTGATGGCCGCGCTACTGCAGGACTACGACGATTACAACTGCACCAACGACCGCTGGTTCTTCGAGACCGGCACACACGTCATGCACTACATGCGCGACGTTGTTGGATTGGGCATCTACACCGCCGCAACCTCGGACAGCCTCTCGTGCAACCCGTATCGCTGGCGGGTCGACAGCTTCCCGCACCGTTTCGGCGGGTACTCGGGCGCGACAGTTCCAACGGCGGACGCCGCTCTCATCACCAACGGCCCCACATCGACCTCCGACGTAGCAACGGCGATCAACGCCGGGGTTTCCATCGTGCAGCACCGCGACCACGGCGGCGAGACCGGGTGGGGCGACCCACCCTTCGATATCTCGGATGTCAATGACCTCACCAACGATGGCCGTCTGCCGGTGGTTTTTTCGATCAACTGCCTCACCGGCACCTTCGATTACAGCAGCGACTGCTTCGCCGAGGCCTTCCTGAAGAAGTACCCCGGCGGCGCGGCCGGCGTCGTCGGCGCCACCGAGGTGAGCTACTCAGGCTACAACGACCTCCTCGTCCACGGAATCTACGACTCAATGTTCGACGGCTACGACCCGGCCGACGGCGGCAACGTCTACCCCCACTCCTTCCGCCCCGTGACGGCGATGAACTACGGCAAGTACTACATGGTCCACTGGGAGGGCGCGTCGTCCTACAGCCAGTACCAATGTGAGATCTTTCACTGGTTCGGCGACCCGGAGATGGAGGTGGTGACGGCGGTCCCGGCTCCAGTCACGGTGAGCACATCGTGTCCGATTCCGGTCGGCGCCACCAGCCTCGAAGTGACGAGCAGCGCGGACGGCGCCCTGGTCTCCGTGACCGACGACGGCGTTCTGCTTGGACGGGCGACAGTGAGCAGCGGCCTGGCCAGCGTGACCCTGGATCCGGCGCCCGGGGAACCGAGCGACCTCGAGGTCGTCATCACCGGCCACAACCTTCAACCATGGGAAGGGACCTGCCCGGTCATCGTGCCCAGTGGTCCCTGGCTGGCCTACCGCAGCCACGTTATCGACGACACCGCAGGCAACGGCGACGGCGTCGTCAACCCCGGCGAGTCGGTGATCATCGCGGTGACGGTCGAGAACATTGGCACTGAAGCCGGCAGCAGCCTGACCGGCGCACTGACGACCGTATCGGGCGACGCAACGATCATCGACGGCGCAGCCACCTTCCCTGACCTGCCCGCCGGTGGCAGCGGACAGACGCTGCCCAACCACTTCGCCTCCTCGATCGGCGCGGGCGCCGCAAATGGCACGGTTATAGGGTTTAACCTCGATTGGACGGCGGAAGGCGGCTGGTCGGGCTCGACAGGTTTCGGCGTACCGGTCTGCAAACAACTGCTGATCAGCAGCGTCGCCGTCAGTGAGGTCAGCGACGCCGAGGCGATGATCACGTGGACCACCAATGTGCCGGCTACCTCCGCCGTTCGATACGGGACGACCTCTCCGGTGACGTTAGAGGAATCCCTGACGCCGACCACCTCCCACGCGGTTCAGCTGTCCGGCCTCACCGAATGCACGCGCTACGTCTTCGAGGCAAGCTCCTCCAGCCAGGGGTGCTACGAAGTGGTCAGCGGCAAAGTCGGCGCCTACCGTTCCTTCACCACGCTGCAGGGCGTTGAGGTGTTCGTGGACAACGTCGAGTCGGGTTTGGGCGCCTGGACCGTCGAGACGGCGAGCGGCGCTGGTCCCTGGACGATCGTCGCGTCGGGCGCCCACTCGCCTACCCATGCCTGGTACTCTACCGATCCAAGCTCGGTCAAAGACGACCGCCTGATTGGCGGCCCTTTCGTCCTCGGTGCCGGCAGCAGCACGATCAGCTTCTGGCACCACTACAACATGGAGACCGGCTACGACGGAGGGGTGCTGGACCTGTCCACCGACGGTGTGAACTGGCACGATGCCACCGCCTTCGGAACCTTCCTGCAAAACGGCTATGACGACACGCTGTCTACCAGCTACTCAAACCCCATCGGTGGCCGCGCCGCCTGGAGCGGGGACTCCTCAACGTACGTGGAGACAGTGCTCGAGCTGAGCGGGATGGCAGGCAGCCAGGTCTGGCTTCGGTTTCGCCTCGGCGCCGATTCCGGAGTCTCCGACCAGGGATGGTGGATCGACGACATCCGGATTGATACGACCGTTACGTGCGGACCTTCTGAAATCTTCGCCGACGGTTTCGAAAGCGGCGACACAACCGCGTGGAGCGATGGCACGCCCTGAGCTTCACACGCGAGCAAGACGAACTCGACGAGCCGCCGCCATTGCGACATGATAGTTGTTGAGTGGCGCCCAAATGGGTCCCGGCCAACAAGAAGGATTTTGCGATGCTGGTTCGAGTCCCAACACAAGAAATACGTTCGATTGCCAACGCCGAAGGCCCGACGGTCAAACCCGAGGATCGGAACGAAATGGCAATCCCCTCGTATCTCCATGCAAATCCTCTGATTCGTTGGATTGTATGGCAACGTCACGTTGTCATCGAAAAGCTTGCGGTTCTTGGCAAAGAAACTCGAGTGCTGGATTTCGGCTGCGGTGTCGGCGTATTTTTGCCGACCTTGTGCGCTCAGGCCGGGGAGGTTATTGCGTGTGACCTGTTTCCTCATTTCGCACAGGAGTTGGTGAAGCGTCGAAACCTGCACGTTGAGTTTGTATTGTCACTCGAAGAATTGGCAGATTCGAGCCTGGATGTGATTGTCGCAGCGGAGGTTCTTGAGCACGTTCCCGATCTCGAAAGAACGCTGCGGCTCATGAGCCAGAAGTTGCGTAGCAAAGGGCAATTGCTGATTTCAGCGCCGACCGAAGGTCGATTCTACCGTCTTGGCCGAATGGTTGCTGGTTTTGCAGACAAAGGCCACTACCATCACCGCGACGCTGCAGAGATCAGAAAAACCATCGACCGAATGGGACTGAAGATCCGCAGGAGCAGAAGCCTGCCCTTCATCGTACCGCCTCACCTCTACAGGGTGTACGACATCGAAATCTGAGGATTCTTGCGGGGATACGCCTGGCCCGAATTATTCGCCAGGCTTCTTCGCTCGAAGGTGATACAAAATCCTCTCTTGATTGAGGCGGACCCGTACGAGCATGTCTCCAATGAAGCCGAGAATCAGTGTGGAAAAACCAAGAAAAGAAAATGAGCCGCCGACGAATCCAGCCCAGATGTGCGGGGAAAAGGCGCCGGTTCTGATGTAGTGAACGCCCAGAAAGAGCAGGAGAGAAAAACCCAAAGCGAAGAAAAAGCAGGCGATAGCTCCAAAAAAAGTGAACGGCCGGTAGGAGATGAATGCGCGAAGCATGATCTGCAGCGAACGTACCGCGTACCTGGGAATGCTCGAGGCCATTCGTGATTCACCAAATTCACGGGTTCCGCGGATCTTGACGGGATACTCCTGGATCTTGAGGTCTTTGAAAGCAAGGTCCAGAAAGGTCTCTTGTGTGTATGTGAATGAACCGAAAAGATTCATGCGCAAAAGGGCCTGCCGAGAAAACGCCCGAAAGCCGCAAGAAACGTCGTGGTACCTTTCGCCGGTCAGCATCCAGACAATCAAAGCAACTGCCCGGTTACCGGCTTTCTTCACGGCCGGAAGAACGGGTACGAGTTTACGATCGGCGAACCGTGACGCTGTTGCCATGTCGACGTGGTCCTCGATCACGGGCGTGACGATCAATGGGATGTCCTCAGGATTGAACTGACCGTCGCCATCGATGTTGACCATGATGTCGGCCCCTCTGTCGATCGCGATGCCGACAGCTTCCCGAAAGGTCCGGCCCAGCCCGAGATTGCTCGGGTGAGAAATGACTTCAGCGCCAGCGGCCCTCGCGGCGCTGGCTGTGTCGTCAGTCGATCCATCGTCAATGACCAGGACCTCGACTCGGTCGACTCCAGCCAAGGCCGAAGGCACCCGTCGTACGACGTCGCCGACGGTCTTCTCTTCGTTCAGGCATGGCACCACGACCAACAGCAACGAGACTTGTATTTCGCTCACAGCGATCCGTCCTTCATCTCATCCCGCACTAGGTTACGAGCCTGGTGAAGACGCCGTCGACTGCATGGATTGATCCGCCCCTGTCTTCGCCGAAACGCCCACAGTCTCCGCGCCGAGCAAGCTCTCGATATCTCCGGCCGACATGGGTCTGTGAAAAAGAAAGCCCTGAACCGCGTGGCAGCCCTGCTTTTGCACCAACTCGAGCTGGTCATCGGTTTCGACGCCCTCAGCAACCACATGAAGTTCGAGAGCATTGGCCATGCCTACAATCGCTCCCACGATGGCTTCTCCGGCACGGTCCAAATGGGCCCTACCGATAAACGATTGATCGATTTTTACGACGTCAACCGGTAGGTCTCGCAGCCGGCTCAGGCCCGAGAAACCTGTGCCGAGATCATCAATCGCGATGCCGATGCCGATATCTCGAAGGGCAGCGATCACCGCTGTGGTGCTTTCGCTCTCGATGGCCATCGACTCCGTGATCTCGAGCTGCAAACGGGAGGGGGAGAATCCTGTGCGGTGGATAATATCGAGCACCGTTGAAAAGAACTCGGGGTGTTGCAGTTGACACGGCGAGATGTTCACAGCAATCAAGAAATCCTGTACACCGGGGAAATCCAACTTCTGGCCCCACTCACATGCTGTCTCGAGCACCCACTCGCCGATCGGTACGATGA
Organism: uncultured Thermoanaerobaculia bacterium; assembly: GCA_964497785.1. GTDB lineage: Bacteria > Acidobacteriota > Thermoanaerobaculia > Thermoanaerobaculales > Sulfomarinibacteraceae > CAZCEX01. The sequence continues at coordinate 11,220 of CAZCEX010000062.1, forward strand.
GACCGGTCTTCTCGGCGACATCGATGAAGTACTCAGGGCCGACCTGACCGTGCTCGGTGCGATTCCAACGCAACAACCCCTCACAGCCAAAGACCTTCCGGCTTTCGAGATCGATAATGGGCTGGTAAAGAAGCTCAAATGCGCCCTCGGCGAGTGCGATTTGCAGCCCCTCCTCGATGGAGAGACGCCTTTCGACAGCTTCGTTCATGCTCGCGGTGAAGAGTTGATAGGTATTGCCGCCCTTGAGCTTGGCCTGGTACATGGCGATATCGGCGTGACGGAGAAGGGTCGCTTCATCTGAGCCATCATCAGGGAATAGCGCGATTCCGATACTGGCGGCAAATGTGTGCTCACGGTCTCCGAATCTGATGGGCGCCCTGATGGCCTCGATCAGGTGATGAGCGACAGGCTGGACTTCGAGACTGGTTTCGATGTCGTGTACCAAAACGGCGAACTCGTCACCACCGAGCCGAGCAACCGTGTCGCTGGCGCGAATCGAATTTCGAAGCCGGCGGGCTATCCCGACGAGAAAGCGATCTCCGGTTTCGTGACCGAGAGAGTCGTTGATGATTTTGAATTCATCAAGATCGCAATACAGAACAGCGCATTTCTTTCTGTGCCGCCGCGCCAGAGCTGTTGCCATCATGAGGTGCTCGCGAAAAAGGAAACGGTTCGGCAGGCCGGTCAACGCGTCGTGAAATGCCTGGTGTTCGAGTCTTTGCTGGGCCTTGACCCGCTGCTTGGAGAGTTGTTCGTTTTCTTTTCGAAGCCACTGCTGGTAGGCGTACGCCATCACGGCCAGAACCACCGAGAGTACGACAGTGAGCAGCTCCCGAGTCGATTTCAAGGCCGGATCGGCCCAGCCGAAGCGATAGAAAAGGAGGTGAAAAAGGGGTAGGGCCACCGCGTAGACCACGATCGGGCCCATGCCGAGCGCCTCCCAGGTCGCATCTTGGGGGCGGGACGACTGGCGCGATTCCGTCGAATGAGCGTGACAACCACTGCGAGCGCCAATCGCGAAGGTCGGAAGAGCAAGTATCCAGAGGATGTCACAGGGGGTACCCGACTCGATATAGGGCGTAATATCTGCCCACATCAGTACTTCGGCAAGGTCTGTCAAGAACCAAAGGACACAGGCGGCCAGGAGCCAGGAATAGACGCGTCGCCAGGTCTTGTCGACAGTCGAGCGACCCAAGAAGACCAGCCGCAATACGATGAACACATCCAGAACGGCGAAGAGGATCAGGGTCGATGTCCAGTAGGACTCCCAATCGATCAACGCAGGCAGGACGGTCAGATAGAGCAGAAGTCCGAAGAGAAAGATCAACGCTCCGATGCGGTCAAAAACAAGCAGGAGCTGATGGGATCTTTCGGGCTGGAGGTGGGGGCGGCTCTCCAGCGCCATGACGACGGACGCATAAAACCCAAAATAGAGAAAATAGCTGGCAACATCGATGGCCGCCATCAAGTCGTTTCGATTCATGAAGATGATTCCGAGAGTCGATTGAACCATCCACAACAAGAAACCGAAAATCAACCAGCCCCAGAACTGACGCTCATTGCTTTTCTTCGTCTGGAGAAAGTTAACGACAAGGATCACCTCAAGGACGGCAAGCAACGGCAGGTCGAGGAAAAAGCCACCGTAGTACCAGAGCTGGTCCTTGTCGAGAATCGGGAGGAAAAAGGGCAGGGAGACAAAGAAGAAGAGCCCGCAGACAACCCGGACAAACGGATCCTTGCTCAGCCTCCCCGGCCGAGGAAACTCGCCTTCGATCTCGGCTAAAGGAAAGGCGGCCATGCAGGTTCCAAACCCCTTCGAGCCACACGTGAGAAGAGGTTGTCAACGGCAGAAACGAGGGG
>CAZCEX010000063.1:0-13035 GCA_964497785.1 uncultured Thermoanaerobaculia bacterium
TTCTACGTTCGGTGGGCCAAGGTGGAGGACCGGTGGGTCTTGCTCGACTTCTGACGCAGGTACGGCTGACGCGGGCCATCACCGTGGCCCTCGCGCTTGCGATGCTGGTTGTCGGTGCGCCACTGCTGGGCTGGAACCAGAAACCCCACCGCCAGATCAACTTCGAAGCCACGAAGGTCTTCTTCGAACGGGCGACCGAGGATGGGAACGAGAAGTACCGGATGGGCCCCATCTCATCCGAGGGGAGGACCGCGCTCCACCGGGGCATCGCCGTCGAGAGCTCGACGTTATTCGTCAAGCCGGTGGGCGGGCTGGCCGAGGCCTACCAGCTGGGGGAGGAACGCCACGCCATGGCAGCGTGGATCACCCTCGGGGGCGACTGGGCCGACGAGCCGCACCTCTATGCTTCGGTGCGGCACTTCTACGATCCCCTCCAGGCGGCGGGAGTGGCCTACCTCACCGACCAGTACTGGGCGCACCGCAACTACGACAGTCCGGCGATCGATGCCGTGACCTGGGCCCTCGAGCACCCGGACAACCCCTTCTGCCTGAAGAAGGGCATGGTCGCCTACAAGCTCGCCCTGGAGACGCCGGACGACATTCCACCACCACCTGCGCTGGCTGCAACCCACTTCAAGACCAACCTCAGCCTAACGGCGAAGGACGCCGCCGAGCAGCGTTCTCTCTACCTTGCCAGGGCTTACCGCGCCCTTGGCGAGGCCATGCATATGATCGGCGACATGACCCAGCCGGCTCACGTGCGCAACGACTCCCACCCGATGGACGAGCCGATCGAGACGGCTACATACAGTTCGAATGTCCGGCTGGCGGCCGCCAACCTTCTCGTCGACTCCCGGGTCCAGCCCTATTTGGCGAGCGCAGGGGGGGCGCTGCAGTCACCGAGGGGGCTCTCACATCAGTTGGCCGTGTTCACCAACCGCCACTTCTACTCCATGGATACCATCCACGACCTCCCTTCTCTCACCATGCCGAGCAACCGAATGCCGCCCTATCCCTCACCCCAGTTCAGCGACCTGAAGGTGAAGACTGCTACCATCCGGGGCTTTGTCGGAAAGCGGGAGGTGATGAAGCTCTTTGCACGCATTGCCGGTCGTGACGTGCCCATGGCCCAGGAGCGCCTCAGCTTCCACTGGTTCGACCCGGATCACTCGTTGATCTACGGCTCCAAACTCGAGACCTTGGGTCGCGTCACCGGCATCCTCGCCGGCAATGCCGACGCAATGGGCGACGGTCCCCGCGTCCCGAGCAAGCTGGGCGCCTTCATGATTCCGTCCGCCTTTGCCCGCGAGCAGGCGGCCGTCCTGCTGCCGGTGGCGATACACGCCTGTGCCGACCTGATGGACCTCTTCTTTCCGACCCTAGAGCTGCAGGTCACCTGCCGGCCCGAGGGCCTCGCGGGTGGCGCCGGCGGCGGTGAAGAGGCCTCGGGGCCCCAGGTGATCAACATCGAGCCGACCATGGTCCACCATCGCAAGCGTGACCCGGCCTGGGAGGCCTTCGGTCTGAGTATCGAGTACACGGGCCCCGGCGCCCTTGTCATCACTCGAGAAGGTGAGGTCGAGGCGACGCGCAAGCTCCATTTCAAGAAGGGCGAGGTCGAGGCCATCGAGAACAGCGCCGGCAAGATGGTGGAGGCGCCGCTTCAGGTCTTCGTGCCGTCCGGGCGAGGCGGTCTGAGTGCTGAGCAGGAGTTCTACGCGTTCGAGCGCGGCCAGAAGCTCCACCTCGAGATCGAGGCTGGCAGCCGCCGTTTCCTAAGCCCGCCCTACGAGCTCAAGCACGAGGTCGTGATCATGCCGCGGATGGCCATCGGTCCGCCCGGCGCCACCTTCGACTTCGAGGCCTACGCCCGGCCCGAGGGTCACTACCGCTTCGAGTGGGAGTGGCCGGGCATGGGCGAGGCGGTTGCCACCGAGGGCTCGACCTCCGAAGTTGCGCCGATTCTCAGCGACGAGGGCGAGTACCCCTTCACTGTCAAGCTCGTTCACGGGGACGGTACGGTGCTCGCCGAGGACCGGGTTACCGCCTATGTGGAGGAGGAGGAGGAGGAGGAGGAGGTGCCGACGCCGGCGCCGACACCGAAACCCGAGCCTGGGCGATGGGCACTGGTCAGGCAGTGGAACACCGTCTGGAAGGACACCAGCCACTCCTTCTCCAACGTGGGCGTATCGGCGGAAGCCGGGGTCAACTCGGCCAGAATTCATGTGACGGTGCCCGATTTCAGCACCACCTTCCACTTCGACTACGCCATGAGCTGGAGCCCTCTCCCGGCTTCCCTGGCGCTCCGGGAGACGTTTGAGGTGAAATTGCGTCTTGACACTCTCGACGTTCCGGAGGGACCGAGTCTCTGGGGCGCGGAGGCACGGATCTACGACGGCTGGTTCGAGACCATCGGCGAGGAGCATTCGCCGCCGCCAGCCGGCATGGCCGGGCATCTGCGGGGGAACGGAGAGTGGCACGGACCTTCCCAAGGCGGCCTCGGCGCCAAGGCCAAGGAACCTCCCTACAGCGAGACTGTTGAGTTGGAACTCAACATCAATCCTGCAGACGGAGATGTCCAGGTGGTCACCGTGCGGGCGTGGGCCCACGGCGCCGGCGGAGGACGCGCCGCCGCCATCCACTTCCACTACGAGTACCGGTTTCAGCAGTAGCGGGGAGGTGCGATCGGGCTACGGAGCACCTGGGTGCTTTACTTTCGGTTCAACTCTCTCATGATTGAGGGAACACACAGCTCCTGCGACTCCCGAACGTACATCTTCGCTCTGCCGAACTGATTGCTCGTCCGAACCGGTTGCCGCGGATCGTGCGGGTCGAGGATCTCGTAGCAAATGAGGTGAAGGTTCTTGTCCGGGATACCCTCTCCGTTCTTGTCGACCGGCGTACAGATCTGCGTGATTCGCCCGAGCTTGGTCTTGATGAACTCGAACTGATCCTTGAGGGTCACGGCCAACTCCTCGTTCTCCGCGCTCGCTTCGTCGACCCGGTAACACTCGAAGTGCGGCTTCTCGTGGTCCTCGCCGTCAGGAATCGTGTTCTCTGTTCGCCGGTAGGTCTCGGCAAAACCGAGCTCGCCGGTGACTCTCACGTCGAACACGCAGTCTGCGCGCATATTCCGGTCTTCGATCAGGGCGCACGCCTCCTGCGCGACCTCCAGGCTCACCGGCTTGACGGGCGCTGTATTCGGGAGCTCGCACGGCGGCTTCTCCATCGGCCAGCTCTTGAGTGTGAACGTCGCGGTGGAGGTGCCTCGCGCGTAGTCGAACAGACTGGTCCTGTCGTTTACGCGCCACGCTTCGCCGAATTTCTCATAGAGACCTACATAGCGATCGTGCAACGCCGCCGGCATCGGTCCCATCGACGAGCCGTCGGGAAGTGCCGGCAGCCAGCTCCGCGGTGCGATTGGACCTGCTATGCCCCCGATGAACGTTGGCGCGCCCGGGGAGGCGCCCGATGCGGTTGTGGTGGCCGCGGGAACCACGCCGACATTGAGGTACCACTTGCTCTGCGACGACCACCATCCGGGCGTCACTCGAAGAATGTATTTCGAGGGGAACACGATCTCGAGGCCTGCCGGGGCCGATGTCTGCACGATGCGGCCCCCGTTGCCGAGGTCGATGCCCATGGGCCCCACGGTCATCAGTTCGCCATCGACTCGCAGCTCGAGTCCGTCCGGGTTCGGCACACCGCTGAGGTTCGGTTGATAGGTGACCCGGCGTTTGCCGACGCGCACCGCCACGGCGGTATTGAGGCTCACACAGGTCGCGAGACCGTGATACGGGTTCGGCCCAGGATTAAAACTCGTAGCGATGGGCGCCTGGCGCACCTGCACCTCCGCGACACCCGGGTCGAGCAGTACAACGTACTCGCCCGCACCCTGGAAATCATAGTGTGTGCCGTCGATCGTGGTGATGTGCGGGTCGCCGTTGAGACTCATTGCGCCTGTCGGAACAGGATCGAGCCAGTCGCTGAGGCGGGTCGCCGATGTCCCCCCGCCGGTCCAGCTCACGCTCAGCTTTCCGTACCAATCGGACGTGATCGATGAACAGGATGCATACCCACCATGCAGCTGACCGACACAGAGCTGTGTCGCTGCGTCCCACAGGCACGAACCCGAGGATCCGCCTTCGGTCGTGCCGTCCTCCCAGTCGTCGACTCGCCAGTGGTTCTCAGCCGCATCCACGGTGTTCGACAGATAGGCCGTGCTGGTCACCGGGTCGGTGTTGAACGAGATGGACTTTTCGTCGCCGGTTGGATGATGGATTCCGACCGTGGAGGCGGAAGCGGCCCCGCTTCTGTCCCAGCCGGAGAAGTATTCGTTGGCCGCGACGGGAGCGGCGTCCAGCTCGACCAGGACGAAGTCGCTCGGCGCGTATGAGGCGCGGATTGTGGCGCCACTCTGGTTCTCGGCCAGAGATCCACCGCCGTGGTCGCCGCAGTTCGGGGATTCGAAGTTCCAGTAAAAGACCAGCGTATGGTCGTTGGCGGCGGTGATCCCGCAGTGGTTGGCACTCAGGAAGTACGGTTTGAAATCCAGTGCCGTGTTGTTCATCAGCTGGCCGCTGCATAAATACGCACCGTTTCTGGTGTACCTGGCAACCGAACGAATCTGATCGCGCCATGGGTCTCCTTCCGGGCAGACGACGTCGTTGTTGCATGATCCACTCTTGGCGGCGCCCTCCTTGCCGAAACCGCGGTATCCCTTGTTCACCTGGCCGATCTTTAGTATGGCGTGAGCCGCCGCGGCCGGCACATACAGCTCGATGACAATCTCGTCGCCGAGGATCACCGGCGTCCACAGCCCACCTTCGGCGTTGCGATTCCGAGCAGTGAACGAGCCTTCTACGTACCCGCGGGCGGGATCGTAGATCCAGAGCTTGGCCCCTTTGGGAAGGTCGAAATGATCGATGCCAAGATTGATGCTCACCGCCCCTGGAGCGTGAAGGCGAAGTCGCCAGAGACGCCCATCCGGCAGCGCCCTCCAGGTTCCGGAGTTACGGACGTCGAGGTCCACGTCCTCGCTGACGGCGAAGCGCAGTGGGCCCGGCGCCTCCGCAACCTTCAAGCGCTCATTGTCTTCGGCAATCAGCTTTTCGGGGTCGATCGGTCTCAGGACTCGGCGGTCCACCTGTTCAAGGGCTTTGTCCGTCAACGAGAAGCTCCGAGGCTCCTCGGACATCCCGGCAGACACCGATCCCGAAAATGCCCACGCCAAAACAAGAATGGCAAGGCAACACCTGCGTCCGAAAAATGCCACAGGGCGACCTACATCTTCATCGGGGCCACCTGTTCCTGCCATGGGTTCTCGTGTCGTTCTCGTGTTCATTCTGATTCTCCTGTCCAATTTCGGTCTCCTTTCGCTGTGTTGTCGCGGCGAATCGACCACCGACCCGGGGACCCACGCCTCCGGAGTAGCCGCCTTCGGCACTGTGCCGAATGAATCTTGATCGCCTATCCGCGGGTTTCTCTGGTTCCAATCTCGGGTCTCGCCGTAGCAATGGCTTCACCCAAATGGGTGATGACGATTGGCGCCACGAACCGTACCGACACATCTCGATGATTTTGGAAAAAGGTGCTCAGGTTGCTGACGGGGTAATCTGTGGGTGCTCAAACTCGAAGGAATGGCCGGGTTGGTCATCATTTACGATGCCTCTCTTCTCGTACCCGGTACGGCTCGAATTTCCCCCTTCGACGGCGAGCGGCCTACTCTGCTTCGAAAGAGAAATCCAAGGTGCTCGGCGCGAGCTCCCTGTGTTCGATACGATCAGCCAGGACACGAAGTGCAAGGGCTTCGACAGCTCGAAGAGCGTCTTTACGAGTTGAGTCGTAAACCATCACGCCAGGAAGGTCACGCACATTGGCGAGGTTTCGATTGAGGTTCAAATCCATCATCGAGGGGTGGGTACTACAGAACAATCATCCTCGTAGGAAACGAAATGACAGAAAGACCCGCCTCCCGAACCAGAGTTCGGGAAATCGAGGAAGACTCCGCGTTATTCGTTTCAGTAGTGGCCTAAACCGGATCAAGCACCGGCGGCACGTAGCCTGCGTTCACCATGACCGGGATGGTCATCGCGATCTCGTTGTAGGGGGCGAGGTCCATCACGTTCTTGTATTCGCAACACGAAAACAGCACAACGGCGCGGCCCGCGGGCATCTTCACCGGTTTCATCGACGGATGGGGCATGGTCGCTTCGGCCCGCCCGTAGTCGCACAGAAAGATCGTAGTGGCGCAGGTGACGTTACCGTAGAAGGTCGGGAAACTGTAGTCCTTTGAAAGGCCCTCTTTCAGCACCAACGGGCTCGGGGCGGGGCATTGCTCGAAACGCTGGAAAAAGGGATCGGTGAAAGCGCCGCGGTTGTCGACACGACTGGAATCAAGACTCATGTTGGGTTTCATAAGAAGGCCTTTCTGTCCCGACGAATCCATCAGAAGAGGCTGCTATTGCGGCGCTGTTCCGTGTCGTCGGTCTCTACGGTAAAGTGCTCCCACACCCTCCTGCGCCACCAGGTCCATCGCCCGGTCGATCGGGATGTAGGCAATGCCGTCGGGCTCGCTGACCCAACCGTAGGAGTTGAGCTGCTTGAGCTGGTCGGCGTCGAGGGCGCGCAGCTCTTCGGAGGTCTGGGACCAGACCTTACGTTCGAGCTCACCCTCCTGCATGGCGTAAAAGAGACCCTGCAGGAGGACGATGACGACGAAGAGGGCGATCGCGGAAACGATGCCGACGATGGCGCTGATGGGGACGTTGGGATCGTCGTATCTCATCGGATGTCCTCACGCATTCTCGAAGGCGAGGCTCTCGGCCAGCCTGGGGTCGCCGATCGGCACCAGTGCTCGTTTGCGCAGGCGCAGGGCGATCACGAAGAAGAAGAGGCCACCCATGCCGACGAAACAGCTCAAGTCGATGAGCCCGAGGCTGACGCCGTCCGGAGTAAAGGCCGGACCGACGAGGTAATAGAGATCGAGCCAGTGCATGACGATCATCCACAGACTGGCAAGGACCAGCAGGCGCGGGCGCCGCTTGGGATAACGGGAAATCAGGGCCAGGAAGGGGATGATGAAGTGGCCGAAAAGCAGGGCGAGACTCAGGCCGACCCAGCCTTCGGACTGGCGCAGAAGATACCAGCCGGTCTCCTCGGGGATGTTGCCGTACCAGTAGAGCATGTACTGGGAGAAGGCGATATAGGCCCAGAAGACGATGAAGCCGAAGAGCAGCTTGCCGAGGTCGTGGTAGTGCTCGGGAGTCACAATGTCGCGCAGCCGCCCCTGCCATTGCAGGTAGGCGGCAAGCACCGCCAGGGTGGCCATGGTGACGACGACGGCGCCGGCGAAGTAGTAGACCCCGAAAATGGTACTGAACCAGTGCGGGTCGACTGACATGAGCAGGTCGAAGGCAGCGAAATTCATGGACAGGGCAAAGAGGACGATGCCCGGCGCCGAGAAGATCTCCATGCGCCGCGTGAGACGGGTGTCGCCGGTGCGGTCCTGAGCTGTCGAACGCGAGAGGAAGAACCAGGCGAGCGCGATCCAGATGACGAAGTAGACGGCCAGCCGTGCGATGAAGAACTGCGGGTTCAAAAAGCCGATCTTCGCCGCCAGGATCGGGTCATGGTCGGCCGCACCGTGATGCGCCCAGTGATAGAGGTGCTCGAGATTGAGCACGATCGGTATCGCCAACACGAACATCAGCATCACGTTGGCGCCGATGACCTCGGCCAGCCGACGCACGACGACGCTCCAGCCAGCGTGGGTGACGTGCTGCAGCATGACGAAGAATAGACCACCGAGGGCGAGGCTGAGAAAGTAGGCGAAGGACACGAGGTAGGTCTGGCTGAGGTGCTCCCAGCCGTGTTCTGTGGTGGCGGCGAGCCCAATCGCGCCGGCGAGTCCGGCAACGAAAAGCACTCCGGCCATGGTGAGGATGCGCGGCGTGAGCTCGCCGAGCGGCCGCGCCTCGCTGGTGATGTCGGGGAGATTCGTATGATCCATGTCCGTCCTCATCGCAGCGCCGCCCGCAGGTCGGCGGGTACGTCCTCAACTGCGGCGTTTTGACTTCTCTGCAGGGCCTTGAGATACGCGACTACCGCCCAACGGTCTTCAACCTCGAGCTGTGGGCCGTAAGCAGGCATGTTGCGAATGCCGTTGGTGATCGAGTTGAAGAGCTGACCGACCGGCCGTGACCTGACGAGCTCGGTGTGGAACGAGGACGGCGGGGTCCAGGTTCCCTCCTGCAGCGCATCGGCTCGTTTGGCAACGGCGCCGTCACCGTTTCCAACCAGGCCGTGGCACGGCGAACAATAGATCTCGAAGCGCTCGCGGCCACGCTCGAGGAGCGGGCGGTTGACGGTGATCGGGATCGTCGTCACCCACTGCTCACCGACCCTGCCGCGTTCGAACCCATCGTCCTCTCTGAGCTCGCCGCGCGCGACGGCTCCCGTGACCGGCGGCCGCATGGCTCTCCGATCGGCAAACATCCTGTTTCGAACCTGACCCTTGAACCTGGCCTGGTTGTCCATGTCGGGCACCACGTGAATCGGCGGTTTCGCACTCTTGACGTTGCGCGCTCGCACGATCAGCGACATGGGAATCCATGAGAGCGCAATGAGCACGAGCACGGCGAAGAACAGCCATCGGGGAACGCGGTTCACGCTTCCACCTCCTCAATGGACAGACCACCCGGGAGCCCTTCGAGGAGCGCCCTGGTTTCTTCGGAATCGAAGAGCGGGTCGGCCGCCTCGACGGAGATGAAGAACCGATCGTCGGTCGCCTTCTTGAAGCGGCCGCTTCGAAACAGCGGGTGATAGAGCTGCGGCAGCTTGTTGAGCGCGAGCATGCCGATCAGAGCCGTGAGGGCGGCGAACAGGATGGTCGTTTCGAAGGCCACTGGGATGTTGGCCGGCAGGCTAAAGAGCGGCTTACCGCTGATCTGGAAGGGGTAGTTGACGGCATTGGTCCACCACTGGAGAAGAATTCCCCCGGCCGTACCGGTGGCGCCGCCGATGAAAACGAAGATCGGCAGGATGGTCGGCTTGATCCCCATCGCCCGGTCGAGCCCGTGCACGACGAACGGGGTGTGTGCATCCCATCGCGAGTAGCCAGCGTCGCGCACTGCCTCGGCGCCGGCGATCAGGTCGTCGACGTTGTCGAACTCGACGAGGTAGCCGTAGCGGGTGCCGGAGCTCATGGCTGCACCTCCCTGGACTTCTTGACCGGTATCGCCCCATCGTGGCCGGTCGGCACGTCGCCGTGGTAGTCGCCGTGCGCCCCCCTGCCGTGGTGGGCCTCCGGCATCACGCCCTTGACCTCGGCCATGCCAACCATGGGCATGAAGCGGATGAAGAGCAGAAAGAGCGTAAAGAACAGCCCGAACGAGCCGACGAAGGTCATGATGTCAACGATGGTCGGGCTGTAGTAACCCCAGCTCGAAGGCAGGTAGTCGCGGCTCAAAGACGAAACGACGATGACGAACCGTTCAAACCACATGCCGACGTTGATGAGAACCGACGCGACCCACAAGAGGACAACGTTGGTGCGCAGCTTCTTGACCCAGAAAAGCTGCGGAACGAGAACGTTGCAGCTGACCATGATCCAGTAGGCCCACGCATAGGGGCCGAAGGCCCGGTTGAGGAAGGTGAAACCTTCGTAGGTGTTGCCGCTGTACCAGGCCATGAAGAATTCGGTCGAGTACGCCAGACCGACCATCATGCCTGTGGCAAGCATAATCTTGGCCATGTTCTCGAGATGGCGAAGGGTGATGACCTGCTCGAGCTTGAACATCGCGCGAGTCGGGATGATCAGAGTCACGACCATCGCAAAGCCGGAGAAGATCGCACCGGCGACGAAGTAGGGCGGGAAGATCGTCGTATGCCAGCCCGGAACGATCGACACCGCGAAGTCGAAGCTGACGACCGAGTGCACCGACAGAACGAGCGGCGTCGCCAGGGCGGCAAGCAGCAGGTAGGCGGTCTCGAACCGGTGCCAGTGGCGGTTGGAGGATCGCCAGCCGAGGCTCAGGAACCCGTATGCGAAACGCCGGATCGGGTGCTTGGCCCGGTCGCGGATGGTCGCCAGGTCGGGGATCATGCCCATGTACCAGAAGAGCAGGGAGACCGTCGCATAGGTGCTGACGGCAAAGACGTCCCACAACAGCGGCGAACGGAAGTTGGGCCACATCGACATCTGGTTGGGAATCGGGAAGAGCCAGTAGGCAAGCCAGACGCGGCCGACGTGGATGGCGGGGAAGATGCCCGCACACGCCACGGCGAAGATCGTCATCGCCTCGGCGAATCGATTGATCGAGGTCCGCCACTTCTGGCGCAGCAGAAAGAGGATTGCGGAAATGAGGGTGCCGGCGTGGCCGATGCCGACCCAGAAGACGAAGTTGACGATCGCCCAACCCCAGCCGACCGGGCTCTGCAGGCCCCAGACCCCGATGCCAGTGAATATGAGGTAGCCGATCATCGCGCCCAGCACGCCGAGCAGCCCAAGAGATGCCGCAAACATGCCGTACCACAGGGGTGGGGTCTTCGGCTTCTCGATGACGCCGCAGACGATATCCGTGATGTCGCCGAACGATTTTCCCCCGAGCACCAACGGCGGCCGCCGCGACGGCTCGTCGGTAGTGTTGTCGAGAGAGTTCAGGTCGATGCTGGTGCTGCTCATGAGCTGTGACCGCCTCCTTCCCGTGGGGTGTCATGCCCAGGGTCGGGCGGGTGGGCGGTGGTGGGGGCCTCGGCGCCGTCAACAGTATTGCGCAGGCGGCCCATGTAAAGCGTGCGCGGTTTGATGTTCAGCTCCGCCAGGGTCGCATAAGACCGACTGTCCTCGCGCAAAGCGGAAACTGCGCTGTCGGGATCGTTGACATTACCGAAGTGAATCGCCTGGGCGGGGCAGGTCTGAGCGCATGCCGGCGTGATCTCGCCGTCTGCAATCGGCCGGTTGTTATTGCCGGCGTCGATCCGCACCTGCTGGATGCGTTGCACGCAGTAGGTGCACTTCTCCATCACTCCGCGCGACCGCACGGTCACCTCGGGGTTGAACTGCATCTTGGAGACCTCGGCGACATCCTTGTGGTAGTTGAAGAAGTTGAATCGCCGCACCTTGAGCGGACAGTTGTTGGCGCAGTAGCGAGTGCCGACACACCGGTTGTAGACCATCGCGTTGATGCCGTCGTCGGTGTGCTGGGTAGCCGCCACAGGGCAGACCTGCTCGCAGGGTGCGTTTTCGCACTGCACACAGGTCATCGGCTGAAAAGCGACCTCGGCGGCATCGACCTCCTCGGCCGTGACGCCGGCGGAAGTCTTGAAGTAGCGGTCGAGCCGGATCCAGTGCATCTCACGCTGGTTGAGCACCTGCTCACGCCCGACGACCGGAATATTGTTCTCCGCCTGGCACGCCATGACGCAGGCGTTGCAGCCCGTGCAGGCATTGAGGTCGATCGCCATGCCCCACTGTTCGCCTTCATACGCCTTCTCTTTCCAGAGGGAGATGAGCGGCGGGTGATGGTCCATTTCCCGGAACATCTGTGGGTTTGCCAGGTAGTTGTCGAGCCCGGCTTCGCGGACCAGATGTCCCACACGGCTCTGACGCGCCTCGAAACCGATGAGATCGATCGCCCAGTGATCCTGGGTCGTAGCGAGCTGGTAGCGACGCCCGGTGGGGCTCACACCAACGCCGGAGACAGCCCATGTTCTGTCGGTGGTGCGCAACGGGTAACAGTCGACGCCGACCCCGGACCCGACCTGGCCGGCCTGCGTACGGCCGTAACCCAGCCACACCGTCATCGAGAAGGGCGCCGGTCCCGGCTGGACATAGACCGGAAGCTCGAGAGTAACCCCATTGGCCACAACCGCAGCAACGTCGCCGTCTGAAAGACTGAGCGCGCGCGCCGTCGGCGGCGACATCAGAAGGGCATTGTCCCAGGTGATCTTGGTGAGGGCTTCGGGCAGCTCCTGCAGCCATCCACTGTTGGCGAAACGGCCGTCGTGGATCTTGGGATCGACCGCAAGAACCAGCTCCGGCGTCCCGGCCGAAGGGGCGGCAGCCGTAGCGAGCTCGGCCATGGCCCCACCCGCGATGGTGAGGCCTTCGGCATCGAACGAAGGCTCAACGGCCTCCCAGGCCGTGCCGGAAACGACGCCGTCGTGCAGCGCCCGCCGCCAGCTCTTTTCGAAATCGAGGCCCACCAGAACCTGCTCACGAGCAGTCCGGCGGACGATGCCGTACCCAGTCTTTTCGTCGTCGCCCATCATAACGGCCAGCACCTCAAGAACCGAGCGGCCGCCGTACAGCGGCTCGATGAGCGGCTGAGCCATGGTCCAGGTCCCGTCCCAGGCGCGACCGTCCCCCCAGCTCTCGAGCGCCTGCGACTGCGGCAGGCGCCACGAGCAGAATTCGGATGTCTCATCCTCATAAAGCGCAAGGTGAACTGCCGTCGGCACGCCCTTGAGCGCATCCGCAAACCCGAAGGCCGCGGGTGCGGTGTAGACCGGGTTGCCGCCGAGGATCAGCAGGGTTTGCACCGTACCGTCCTTCATGCCGGCAACGAGTTCGTCGAGCCCCGACGTCGAGGCCGAGCCGCCGTCGACGTACTCGACCGTCGTGCCGGCGTTGGCGAGCGCCACATTGAGCACCGCCGCCAGGGCGTGCAGCGCAGCAGGTTGACGGCAGCCCGCCAGCACCAGGCCGTGGCCTGGGTGAGCAGCGAGGTCAGCCGCAATACCGGCCGCATAATCGCGCCACTCGGGTTCGAGGTCGGCATCGGCGCAAGCCGTCACCAGGGCCCCGGCCGCGTCCGGCATGGCAATGTGGTGATCGGTGGAGAGAGCTGCCGCTACCGCGGCCATCACCGCCGGAATTCTGGCAAACGGTACAGCCGCACGGTGGTCGGCCATGGCCCCGGTCCCCGTGAGGCAGGGCTCAGTAACCCACAGACGGTTCATGTTGCCCGATTCCGGCCTGCGGCCGGCCGCGAACTCACGCGTCAGCCTGAGTGAAGCCGGGTGGTCATTGAG
>CAZCEX010000064.1:0-13028 GCA_964497785.1 uncultured Thermoanaerobaculia bacterium
CCTGCCCCTCGACCGAGGGGAGGTTGCAGCGGTGGTCTTCGACGAGGCGCTCTTCATCGTGGGCGGGTACGAGCGGGGAAACGTCGACTCGGTCCTGCGAAGCCCGACCGGAGAGACCGGCTCCTGGGAGGTCGCCGGGCGGCTCCCGGCGCCGAGCCCCCGCCAGGATCCGGTCCCGTTCCCCTGGCGCCGGCGGCTACAAGCAGCTCTGGCGGTTCCTCCAAGCAAAAAGGGACGGCGGAGAAAAAACCCAGGAAGCGGGGTCGGGCGCCAGCACCGAAAGACCCGCAGACGGCCCCGACTCCGGCGCCGACCCCAAAGAGTGACATACCTTACGGTGGGCCGGAGTCACTGGACGACGTGCCTTATGGTCTTCCCAGTACTCGTGGTGTGTCACCGGAGGCCTACCCCGGGTTCTGATCAGACCCGGGTTGTGGATTCGTGAGGTCGAAGATGCAGCCTTCGGCTACGCCTTCAGGTCAGACGTTAAACCGGTAGTGGACCACCTCGCCGTCCGCAATCTCGTAGGTCTTTCCTTCGAGTCGCAGTGTTCCGTCCTTTCGGCAGGCAGCCAGCGCACCGGCCTCGAGTAGCGCGTTCCAGGGCACGACTTCGGCGCGAATGAAGCCCCTTTGGATATCGGAGTGGATGGCGCCGGCGGCCTCGACTGCCGGAGTCCCGCGCCGAATCGACCAGGCGCGACACTCATCTTCGCCAACCGTGAAAAAGGAGATAAGACCGAGGAGTTCGTAGGAGTCCTTGATGATTCTCTCCAGCGCTCTGTCCTTGAGACCGAGGTCGGCCATGAAGGCAGCCGCGTCCTCTGGCTCAAGCTCTCCCACCTCGGCCTCGAGGGTTGCGCATACCGAAGAAAAGCCCATTTGTGGCCGGATCACCCAGCTCGTCCATCCGTGGGCAGTGAACGGGTTGGCGCCGATCTCGTTTTCGTCGAGGTTGACAATGACCAACATGGGTTTGTGCGACAGGAAGGTGAAACCCCGGATCTGCTTTTCTTCGTCGGCGCTGAACGACTCCGCGCGCAGGGCGTTGCCGGATTCCAGTACCGCGTGACAGCGCTCGAGGGTCTTCAGCTCTCTCTCCAGCTCAGGCACTTTCTTCCTTGCCAGATCCTTTTTCAGTCGTTCGAGTCGTTTTTCAACCACCATCAGGTCCTGAATCACGAGCTCCTCCTCGATACGGGTGAGGTCGCGAAGCGGGTCCAGCGTGGTCAGGGGGTGGGGAACCGAGTCGTTTGAAAAAGCGCGAACCACGACCATCAATACATCCATGGAGCGCAGCTCGGGAATGTTCAGGGAGCCCTCGCGGCCCGGCTCGGCGGGGATGCCGGGAACATCGATATAACGAATGGTGGCAGGGGTCTCCTTGCGAGGGTGATACATGTCGATCAATTTCGTGAGCCGGTCGTCGGGAACCGCTGTCATACCGGTTGCACTGGCGTCGTGCCGTGCGTTGCTCACCTGACCGGTCAGAAGAGAGAATACAGTGCTCTTGCCGCTTGCTGCCAATCCGAGTATGCCGATGTCCATGTCGCCTCCTGCGCGGTTGGGGAGAGTATCAGAACAAAGATGGCGGACAGGATTGACCCTTGTTGAGGTTCAATCAGTTCGGAGGAATTCGAGGCTCAATCCTGTCCGCCATCTTTGTATGGCGCGCTGCGCGCGCTTCTTTTGGAAACTCATCCGACGACGCGTTGGCAACGAGCCAGAACGGTTGGTGCGGCGACGAACCCGGCGGCGGTCTGATGCCACGCCAGATCGTTGCCGACGGCCTCGATGCGCCGCAGGAGGTGCGAAAGGGTTCCCCGGACCTCAACTACGGGTTGACACCCTTCGACTCCCTTGGCCCCGAGCCACACACCCGCAGCCAGTAGCCTATAGGCATCGGCCCGCAGGTCGACGGTGACTGGCGCCAGCAAGCGTAAGAGATAGACACAACCACCGGCGTCATCAAGGAGCGTTGCTGCGTCCACGCCGGGGCCTGGAACGACACTCAAGGCGCCGATGCCGGTCGTCGGATAGTCGCGGTATGAGAGCCTGCGGGCCCCACCTCGGGTCGGTTCGCCATGGAGTTGGCCCTCGAAATGAGAGGCGAGCTTGTGTCTCGGGACGCCCTCATCGAGCAGGAGATGGCGTTTGCTGGGTAACCCTTCACCGTCACACGGTGCCGTAGCAGGGCAGTCTGCGGCGCTTCGATCATCGACGATGGTCAGTGCCGCCGAGGCCAGCCGTCCATTCCGGTCGAGGAGGGTGCTCATCGGGTCGTCGGCAGCCGGGCTCGGGAGGAAGACCGGTGTGACGGCGGCAAGCAGGTGGGCCGAGACCTCGGGGTGAAGGAGGAGGTCGACCAGCCCGTCGGCGGTCTTGACGGCGGACGTGGTCAGCACTGCGCGGTTGCACATGCTGGTCGCCGCCGCCTGGGGATCAAAGGTGGCCGGGTCGCGAACCCACAGCCACTCCTGTTGGGTCGCGCCATCGTTGTCACGCCCCGCGAGCTCGACCAGGAACGAGACCATGGCGTCGCGGTGGGTGGCGACAAAGCCTTCGCCGGTTGCCAGCAACCATGCATAGCTGGCCTCAAAGAGCCTGAGGCGCCGAATGACGTAGCTTCTTTCGGTTGCCCTGACGACCCCGCGAGTGAGCTCTTCTGCGATATGGGCCGCCCAACCCGTCGGCGGCAGGGGGCTGGGGGCTGCGACATCAGTGATCCCGAGAATGCGGGCCGGAGGAAGAGGGTCGAAGGCGAGGCGAGAGCGAGATGCCAGGGCTGCCTCGACGGCGATTCGAGCGGCTTCAGCCTCGAGACCAGAAGCCGCCCCGAAGCCGACCGATCCGTCCTCCGATGTGCGCACGGCAACGCCGGTCTCGAGAATATGGTTATGCCGTACCGGTGGGTCGGGCTCGAAGATCAACTCGCGCACGGTTGACGCCTTTGCGAAGACCTCCCACCGGCCGGCGCTGGTGTGAACCACGAGGTCTCGCGTCGCGGCAGCCGTTCGGTGAAGGCGTTCGACGGGGTCGGAAGCAGGGGGAGGTCCGTTCACAGCACTGCCATTCGTTGGATCAGAAGAGACGGAGCCTCGGAGCCCGTTGGCAAGGGCTGCCCGTCTTTGACACACCAGCCGAGCCGTACATCGGAGGTCGGATCGTTGCCGAAATCCAGGGCCATGTCGCTGAGCAGCTGTTGCACGGTGCCCGTCAACTCACACGGCGCGAGCTGCCGCCGCCGACGCCCGTGGCGCAGCTCCCAGCCGCGCTCGACGCGGATGACGGCACGACCCGAATCCGGATCGACCGAGGCGCCCGTCACGCCGCAGACTTCGAGCCCCGATTGAATGTCGTTCCTGAGATCGTCCACTGTGACTGATCCCGGCGCGACAACGAGATTCGAAAGACGAGGTACAGGTGGAGAACTCCAGGAGGAACGTCTGCCCCTGCCTGGTGGCCGCTCCAGTGCCGCTGCTGTGGCCCGGTCACACAGAGTTCCGGCGATTTCGCCTCCATCGATCAGGACGATCGGCGTTGCCTGGACGCCCTCGTCGTCGCAGCTGAAGGCGCCGGGAAGGTCGAATCGTGTCGGGTCGTCGACGATGTGGAGACTCCGAGGCAAGCCTCCGGGTCGATGTGCGCCTTGCAATGGGGAGGCGCCGGCGGCGACGAGGTCTCCTTCAAGAAGGTGGCCGACGAGCTCGTGAAAGAGTACTCCCCCAGTACCTTGGCTGAAAAGTACCGGCACGACCTCCCCCGCCTTTGCACGGAAGGGTCGGCGGGAGGGAGGCTCTTGAGCGAACGCGAGGGCGGCGATGGTCTCGAGCCGGTCCCAGACCGCGAGGTACGTCGCCGATCTCGCGTCGTCAAGCTCCAGGCGAACGAGCAACGGAGAGCGAACGTCCAGCCATTCACCGGGGCGAACGACTGCAGCTCGCCGGAGGAGGAGCCGCATGGTCAATCGCCGACCGGCGGCGGTTGCCGCGAGCTGTTCCGCCCGAGCACGCCACCCGCGCGGCACGTCGAGCTCGGGGGATGGGTGGGGTCTTTGAAGCCCGAGCTTGCGGGTGTCGAAGTGGCCGTCGAAAAGTCTGCTCATGGTGCGAGGCGAGGTACCCGTGGCCGCTTGCAGGAGAACCCTCTGTGGGGTGATCCAGCGTGCGGCAGCGCCTTCCACCCGGCACTCTTCGACCCAACTGAAACCATTGTGAGAGTGGAATCGCAGCTCGAGCTGGCGCTCGAGGTAGAGATCTTCGAACCCGGCATCTTTCTGTTTGCCGAGCTCGCACGAACGAGCCAGGAATTGCAACCAATGCTCGTCGAATGCGGATTCCGCGGTTGTTGTCATCACGGCGTCATCCTAGCCCAGATCGACCCATGGCGGGCGTTTTCAAGCTAGAATGCCGGGCGAGTGAATGCTGCAGAGCATGCTGGTCGATGTGTTGTGGGGTACAACGGAGCCGGAGCCTGTTGGGCGCCCCGGCGGTTGTGGCCCTTTCGACCGGACAATCGCTCGAGCAGCCGGAAGAGGAGAGAGTATGAGTCGCAGTGTTCGTGCGGCGCTGAAAAAGCGCCTCGAGGTGAATCGTTTGGGAGGTGGTCCCGAACGTATTGAGCGCCACCACCAACAGGGGAAACTGACGGCACGAGAACGGGTCGAGTTCTTTCTCGATGAAGGGACATTCGAGGAGACAGACGCTCTCGTCGAACACCATTGTGACGATTTCGGAATGGGGAAACGTAAGGTGCCGGGCGACGGAGTCGTCACGGGTCACGGACGGGTCGATGGCCGGCCGGTATTCGTCTTCGCCCAGGATTTCACGGTCTTTGGAGGCTCGTTGTCAGAGAGCAACGCAGCCAAGATCTGCAAGATCATGGACCTCGCCCTCAAGGTCGGCGCGCCCGTCATCGGGCTCAACGATTCGGGTGGCGCCCGAATTCAAGAGGGTGTCGGGTCGCTCGCCGGGTACGCGGATATCTTCTTGCGAAATACCATCTCATCGGGAGTCGTTCCGCAAATCTCTGCGGTCATGGGCCCGTGTGCAGGCGGTGCGGTGTACTCTCCGGCCATTACCGACTTCGTATTCATGGTCGAGGAGACCTCCTACATGTTCGTCACCGGGCCGGACGTGATCAAGACGGTCACCCACGAAGACGTGACCAAAGAGAAGCTCGGTGGCGCGATGACTCACAACTCGAAGTCGGGAGTCGCCCACTTCGCGTCGCACTCCGACGCCGAATGTCTGGTTCAGATCCGGCGTCTTTTGTCTTTCCTGCCCTCCAACAACGCAGAGCAGCCGCCGGTGACGCCGACGGACGATCCACCGGATCGGGAGATCCCCGAACTCGAGGAGTTCGTTCCACTCGACCCCAACAAGCCCTACGACATCAAGACGATGATCCGGTGGGTCGGGGACGACGACGATTTCCTCGAGGTCCACGAGCACTTCGCGAAGAACATCGTCGTTGGCTTCATTCGAATCGGAGGTCATCCCGTCGGAGTCATTGCCAACCAACCCGCCCATCTGGCCGGGACCCTGGACATCGACGCGTCGGTCAAGGGCGCGAGATTCGTTCGTTTCTGCGATGCCTTCAACATCCCACTGTGGATTGTCGAGGATGTTCCCGGTTTTCTTCCGGGTACGGCTCAGGAGTGGGGGGGCATCATTCGCCACGGCGCAAAGCTGCTCTTCGCCCTTGCGGAGGCGACGGTCCCGAAGGTCACCGTCATCACCCGCAAGGCCTACGGCGGCGCCTACTGCGTGATGGGATCCAAACACATTCGAACCGACGTCAACCTCGCTTTCCCGACGGCGGAGATCGCCGTTATGGGTCCTCAGGGAGCGGTCAACATCCTGTACCGCAACGAGATTCTGAATGCCGGCAACCAGGAGGCGGAACGGGCTCGGCTGGTCAGCGAATATCAGGACCTGTTTGCCAACCCGTTCGTGGCCGCCGAGAAGGGATACCTCGACGAGGTCATCGAGCCGCGTCTGGTACGCCGCAAGCTGGCCGCCGCCTTCTCCCTCCTCGCTACCAAGCGGGACTGGATGCCGACCAAGAAGCACGGGAACATACCGCTATGAAGCTTCTGATCGCCAATCGGGGGGAGATCGCGGTTCGCATCATCCGCGCCTGTCACGACATGGGGCTGGAATCGGTCGCGGTCTACTCGGACGCGGATCGGCTCGCCCCACATGTTCTGATGGCCTATGAGGCACTGCCCATCGGAGCGGCGCCGGCTCGCGAGAGCTATCTCCGCATTGATCGAATCCTCGATGCAGCAAAGGCGTGCGGGGCCGAGTTGATTCATCCAGGTTACGGTTTTCTCGCCGAGAATGCCGAGTTCGCCGAGGCGGTTACAAACGCCGGTCTCACCTGGGTCGGGCCGCCGGCCGAAGTGATCCGCATCATGGGGTCCAAGACCGAGAGCCGGAAGCTGGCTGTCAAGGCTGGGGCGCCGATCGTTCCGGGGTTGATGGAGCCGCTCAATGATCTCGCTGAACTCGAGGCCTTCGTCTCCGAGCACGGCTTCCCTGTGCTGCTCAAGGCGGTTGCGGGAGGCGGTGGCAAGGGCATGCGAGCCGTTGACCGCCAAGAGGATCTCGCGAACGCCTTCGAACGGGCGTGCAGCGAGGGCGCCGCCTACTTCGGTGACGACAGAGTCTACGTCGAGCGTCTGGTCTCTCGCTCGCGACACGTCGAGGTGCAGGTCGTTGCCGATCAGCACGGAGGATCTGTCTTCGTCGGCGAGCGGGAGTGCTCCATCCAGCGACGCCACCAGAAGGTCGTCGAGGAGTGTCCCTCGCCGGTAGTCGGACCTGAACTTCGGCAACGGTTGGGCGAAGCAGCACTGGCTATCGTGCGCGCATCGGGTTACCAGTCAGTAGGGACCGTCGAGTTCCTCCTCGATCCTGAGGGTTCGTTTTACTTCCTCGAAATGAATACCCGCCTCCAGGTGGAGCACCCGGTCACCGAGGAGGTCTTCGGTGTCGATCTGGTTCGGGAACAGATCAGGATCGCGCTCGGCAAACCGCTGTCGCTGAAACAAGAAGAGCTCAAGCCCAGGGGCCATGCCATCGAGTGCCGGATCTATGCCGAGGACCCGATGCGGGCATTTGCCCCCTCTCCTGGCAAGATCCGCAACCTGCGATCGCCTTCCGGACCAGGAATTCGGGTGGACTCGGGGGTCGTGGAAGGGTCCGTTGTACCACTGGATTACGACCCGATGCTCGCCAAGCTCGTAGTCTGGGGAACGGATCGAAACCGCGCTATAGACCGTTTGCGACGGGCGCTGGCCGAATATCGGGTCTTGGGTATCGATACGACCCTGCCGCTTTTCCGGGCCCTCATTGAAATGCCCGTCTTCGCCACAGCCGACTTTCACACCTCGTTTCTCGATGAGTTGCTCGAGGAGGGTGGCGTCGAAGCTCTCCAGGGACGACGAGACCAGGAGGCGGAGCAGGCTTCCCTCGTCGCTGCGGTATGTCAGGCCGTGCTCGATGCCGGCAAGATGGCGGCGAATGAAAGGCACTCGTCGACATCGAGTTCCTGGTGGGACGAAGGCCTGAGACAGCAGCACGGGAGGTTTCCGCGATGAAGTGGAAGGTACGGGGCGTGGCATCCGAGCACGACGCGATAGCGGAAACGACCTCAGAGGGCCTGGCCGTAACCATCGACGGAGTCCGACGGCTGGTCGACTACACGCCACTGAATGAGTCGGTTGCGTCACTTCGGTTTCTCGACAACGGCCACAGCTTCCACGTGACGGCCCACACTGAAGCGAGGCGGCAGTACCGAATGGCGGTCGCCGACCGGGAGTACGAGTGGCGCGTCCTGACCCCGGTCGAGTCGGTGGTTTCGGAGTCCGCAGGCGCCGACGTCGGCAGTAGCAGGATCCAGGCGCCGATACCAGGCAAGGTCGTCGCCGTGCACGTCGCGGTTGGCGACGAAGTCGAGGCTGGGCAGTCCCTGGTGGTTCTCGAAGCGATGAAGATGGAAAACGAGCTCGCGGCGGAAAGGTCGGGCACGGTTGCCACGGTCCATGTCGCACCGGGGGACACAGTCGACAGCGGCACGGTCCTCGTCGATCTGGAGAAGCTGTGAAGCCCACGACCGTGAGGTGCTCCGGACGGTGACACCGGGTCGCGACGCTGCTGACCTCGACCGGGTGGTCGCTATTGCCCACGACCCCCACCTGCCGTCATACCCGAAGCGCCCCCCTTTCCCTCCAGCCGTGGCCTATCCCGAGCTGTCGTCGGTGACCGGGGTGCTGGCCCCTGGAGAGAACCTGCGCACCCGGCGTCGGGATCGTGATCGCAGGGCGGGTGAAAACCGAGGCGGTTCGGCCGGCTGACGATGGGGGCTGGAGCGAGGCGGCAATGCCCTGTCGGGGGCCCTAGGCTCTCGGTCAATCTAAGAAATGTGTTTGCCTGGGGGCTGGTCGCCGGCTCGGCAGTCGTTGCAACATCACTCGAACCCACGTGCAGCCTCGAGGTGAATGTCGAAGACGGCCGTGGAGTCGCCCTGTCGGGGGTCGAGGTCACTGCAGATGCTCCGATGCTTTTTGATGCCCGCCGCGGTGTGACCGATGCAAAAGGGAGGACCGTGGTTTCCGGCCTCGAACCTGGCGAGTATCGGCTTCAGCTCGATTTGGCGGCATACCAATGGCTCGAGGTGGAGCGAGTCCTCTGCCCGCCCGACGGCACCGTGAGGCTGTGGACGGTTCTCGAGGCAGTCGAGGGGGATGAGGTCGTCATCCTCCAGTCAGGGCCGATGGTCGATGCCGAATCCCAAGAAGCCGGGTGGTGGCTCGATCGTGATGAGCTCGAACCGCTGCCCCGGGCGCTCGTCGGAGCCCCCGCCATGCCCGTGCTCGCTGGCACAGTGGTCGAGTCGGCAGCCGGCGTCGGTCTCCCGGCCGCGAGTCGGCAGTGGCAGGGCCGGTTTCTCGTTGACTCTGGGGAAATGGCACAGGCCCCGTTGAGGGTGGTCACCCGCCCACCACTCGCATCGTGGCAGGGCGAAGTCGGTGTGCAGGCTGGTTGGGGCGCCGCCGCCGCCGCGACCGGGACCCGGGGTGCGGTGTCGACGCTTACGGGAAACGAAAGGGCTTTCGCCGCGATCGGAGGTGGTTTTGCGGGCGATCGAACTCGCTTATTCGTAGCTCTCGAGGGTGGCAGGGCGCGCACCTCGAGCGAGGTCGAGTTCGGCGGGTCGAATGCCGCCGAGGTCGTCGACCATCGCCAGCCGTCTGAACTGCAGGACGTACTCTTGTATGGGAATCTCCGTTGGCATGCGACCGCGGCTCATGTTTTCGGCCTGCGCCTTCGCGGCGCCGAAACCTCGTTCGACTCTGCGCCATCGACCCTGTTTACCACTTCGGATTCGGCGATTCCCCTCTTCGACCATCAGGACGCGGGTGGGTCCGTCGTTGTCGGGTGGACGGCGATGTTCACCGAAACGATGGCGTTGCGGCTCGAACTCGGCGGAGCGCGCAAGACGGAGCACCTTCGGCCCGAAGCCTCCGGCCTGCTCGCCCAGGACCAGACTGCGGAGGGATTCTTCAGCAACGGTTTCGGCAACGGCATCTGGAGCGGCGCCGGAGGCATTGCCCGAGTCGATGACACGCGTCGATTGTTCAGCGTCGAGGGCGGTCTCGAGTGGGCAGCAGGGAGGCGCCATCATTTCTCGGCCGAGTCCGGGTGGGTGGAGGATAGCCGGCGGATCCGGCTCGATCCTTCTGGCCCGGGGGACCGGATTTTCTGGCGTGATGGAGACGGGAGTCGAATCGAAGTGCTCGCCGTCCCAGACACGGTCACGGGCGTCACGCGCGGTGGGACCTTCGCTGTCAGCGACCGGTGGCGGGTAGGGCGCAATGCCACTCTTCTTCTCAGCCTGGACTTCAAGAATCTGGATTTCGACGGTGGGTTCGGTAGGTACGGCTACGGCCTCAATCCAGCGGACACGGCCGGTTTTGGTGCCGGAGTCGTGTGGGATTTCGAAGGCCGGGGCCGCTCGCGGGCGTGGGTGAACTGGTCGCGGTCCCGCCCCGATCTCGACGAGGTCATCCGCCTTCGGCTGAGCGGTGCTTTCGATATCGAACGTATTTTCGATTTCGAAGATGATGCTGTTCCGCCCGAGGTGCTGCCTCCGGGCGAGGTACGGGTCGGGTCGGCGATGGTACCGGCAGTAGCGGACGACGTGACCCTGGGCGTTGAGTACGAGGTCCTTTCCGATGTCGCCGTCGGGTTGGCGGCAACCCACCACCGTATCGGCGGCGGCGTTGCGAGCCTGAGCGAGGACGGTGGCGGGTCGTTCAGTGTCGGCACCCCAGAAGGACCCCTATGGCCTGATGCTCTGGCAAGCGAACGGTGGCAGGCCAACGCGTGGGCACGAAAACGATTGACGAGTTCCTGGCAGGCGAGCCTGACGCTGCAGTGGTCGCAGACGAGGGGCACGTGGTCCGGCGCCCGGACCGCCGATTTTGCCGCTGTCGATCGCGAGTATCTGCGCGACGTCGTCGTGCCGGACGCGCTCGTCAATGCTTGGGGTCCTCTTCCAGAAGACAGGGAGTGGAGGGTCGAGATTCTCGGCTCGTGGACCCTGAACGCGGGCCCCGTGTTGGGGGGGAGGCTCCGGTACACGTCTGGAGCGCCGGTCTCTCAGCTCGGCGCCCTCGACGGTGGATTTGGCCTCGATAGGCGGTTTGTTGATGACCGGGGATCGGCCGGTAGAACACCCGAGCTCTGGCACACGGATGTCGTGTTGTCATGGCCGTTCGAGGTCGGCTCGGGCACTCTCATGGCCCGCGTCGAGATTCGCAATCTCCTCAACCGGCAGGCCGCCATCACTATCGACGAAAGGTGGTCGCTGCTCGACGAAACGGGGGCGGCCGGCACGGACGTCTTGTCTCAGCACTCGCCAGGAACCTGGGGCCAGCCTCTTGAGACCCAGAGGCCCCTCGAAGCCCGCTTCGGTTTCGCGTATCGATGGTGATCGGCGTGAGTTTGAACCGCGAAGGCGCGAAGGACGCAAAGAAAACGCGAAGTGAAATACATAAGACCTTTACGCTCTTGGCGTCTTTGCGGTTCAATTGCCCTTTATTGCCTCTCGGCTGCCGCTCCCGATCGGCCTGACTCAACGGGACAGGCTCGATGCGGGTTAATCTCCTGACGCGACGCTCTTCTTGAGTTTTACGAACGAGGCCTGCCGGGTGACCTGGTCCATGAGCCCGACCGATACCGTGAAATCCCCGTTCTTCATCAGGAGGGCTGCCTCGATGGTCCACTGTCCTCGTTCGAGCTCGGGATACTGGTCGGCAGGCACCCGAACCTCGTGCTCCTGTCTCACGAGGTCAGACTGCCCTCCTTCCGAATCTCTGGCGGCGATGAACAGGAGCACTCGGCCGACGTAGCTGTCCCCCTCCGGTAACAGCGCTACGAGGTGAAGCGGAAAGGCCACGTTGATCGGTACGGTCGAGCGATCCAGGCCCGCGGCAGAGGGGGCGCCGACCGATGCCGTCATTTCGAGGGGATTCTCTTCGATCGGGAATACGAGGTTCGTGACGACCTTCTCCTGGACTTGAGTCTCGAGACTCTTTTCGACGAATCGTTGCCGATATCGGGCCGTGAGTTCGGGGTGGTTCGGGAGCTCGACCTCGATCTTGTGGACCTTGTCCCCCCCGCCCGAGCTGAGTGCGTAGCCGAGAGAGTAGTAGGAGAACAAATCCCTGCCGATCTGTGTAAAGGCCTGGCCGAAATCATTGCTGTAGACCAGAGCGCGGCCGCCCGTGTTGTCAGCCATGAAGCGGAGACCGTCGACGAAGTTGTCCTCACCGACGCCGAGTGAGACCGTATCCTGATAGCCGGAGTGCTCCACGCTACCGGTTGTCACTTCCCGCATGCCGCCGGCGCCGATCGTATAGAAACTCACATCTTGAGCGTTGGCAGCCGATGTGAGGGCTGTGAACTCGCGGCTCTGGTTCCAGCGGTGGAGCTGGGTCAGCGCACTCGGGTTGTTGAGCGTGCTTGCGTAGGCGTAGTAGAGGTCCATGGCGGGGACCATGGGAAGGCCGTTCGAGATGTAGATGATCGATTTCTTTCCGGGGAGCCCGGCCAAAGAGGCTACCGCCGTCCGTAGCGCGTGCAGACTGAAACGCAGACTGTTGGACTCTTCTTCGGCGACACCTTCGATGAGGTCGAATATCCGCCGTTGATCCTTGGAACTGCTCGAGCCCTGGTCGCCGCGTTGAATCGAGGCCATGATCCGGTCACGCGCCTGTTCTCGTTCGACGCTGCCCCCCGTTTTCCGTCGCTGGGAGCGCAAGGCCCGCATGACGAGCTCCTGGTCGTCGGTGAACGACTGTGCCACCTCAAGTGACCTCTCATAGCTGACGACCATCATCATGACCGGCGGATGAAGACGCTCGCTGACGAAGTCCGCGGCCTGGGACAGAACGCGGTTGCGGTCCAGCGGGTCGAGATTCTCGTTGTCGACATAGAGCACGATATAGACGGGGCGTTGCTCGTCTTCGTCGAGAGCAACGGACTCAGCCTCGAGGTCGGCGAAGGCTGGTGGTATTTCTCCGGTTGCCACAGGCTCTTCGGGCGCCCCAGTGAAGAGTTGAAAGTGCGTCAGGGGACGCTCCTGGCCATCCTGGGACACTCGAAAATCGTCGACTGTGAGGTCGGTGACAAACGCCCCTTGCGGGTCTTCGACGTGCACGACGACGTTGACTACGGTCAGCTCGATCTGATCCTTGAATACCAGACCGCCGACGGGTTGATCTTCTGACGAAGGGTCTGCCGCGAGCCCGAGCTGCGGGCCGATCAAGATCAAGGCCACGACTGTGAGGGCGACTGAGCGATGCACAAAAACCTCCCCAAAGCCGACCGAACAGCCGGCTGGGTGCAGTGTAGCCCGTTCCTGTCCAGAGACTCTGGATGGGAACGGCGTAGTTCCCGATTCAGAAAAGAGCGATTTTTGTGCAAGGTCAAGGAAGGCAAGGATTTCCGCGGAGTC
>CAZCEX010000065.1:0-12933 GCA_964497785.1 uncultured Thermoanaerobaculia bacterium
CCCCGCCTCGGCCGCAGGCCCCACCACCCCCGGTTCAGGCGCCCCCGCCTCGGCCGCAGGCCCCACCTCCCGCTGTGCCGGCCCGCGCCGAAGCAGCGCCGCCGTCGCACATTGCTCGGCGGCCGTCGGTTCAGTCCGCTGCGCTAAAGGTTCGCCCTGCTGGAGAGCCGGCGGGCTTCGGAATCCGGCTCGCGGCCTACCTGCTGGATGCACTCATTCTCGGTCTCGCCATGACCGTCATCCTCGTTCCCGTCGGTTTCCTGGCTGCGATGCTCGCACAGCGCAGTCAGGGCGCCATGATCGCTCTTACGGCTGCGGGTTGGCTCCTGGCCATGGTCGTATCAATCGCCTACATCCTTGTCCCCTGGGCCCGCAGCGGCGCCACTCTGGGCAAGAAGATCCTCTCCCTGAAGATCGTGCGAGAGGACGGCGTCGAGCCGCTCGGCTACGGCAAGGCCGCATTGCGCCTGGTGGGCTATATGGTCAGCGGCATGATCCTCTACATCGGCTTCATCATGGCCGCCTTCACCGAAAACAACAAGGCCTTGCACGACATGATAGCCGGCACGCGCGTGGTGCGAATTCCAAAGTGAACGGATCGTTTCGAACAGAGGGAGGATCGCGAGTCGGTGAGGTGTAGCGACCGGCCCTCTGCTCAAAACGATCCGTATGTTCAATAGTTTCTATCCGATTCGCGAAGCGAATCTATCCTCGGAGCGGGTGACAGAGGCAGCATCCTCGCCCTCTTGATGCGTCGCATTCATGCCTCTGTCGCCCGATCCGAGTGCGGTAGCTCGCTCAAATCAGGCTCGCGCCGCTGGGTCGCCCGATCCGAGTGCGGTAGCCCCTTCAGGATCTATCTGGCCATTCCTTGATGTATACGTCCCGCTTAGAGTAAGGGATCTCGATTCCGGCGGCGGCAAAATTCTTGTAGACCCTTGAGTTGAGGGCATCGAGCACGCGCCCGCGATAAACAGGCTCGGTGATCCAGGCGAGCAGCTCGAAATCGAGCCCCGAGCCGCCGAAGCTCCGGAACCGAACTCGGGGGCTCGGTTCGCTGCAGATGTTCTCAACGCCGTCGACGGAGGCCAGGAGGACCTCACGGACCTGGTCGATGTCGCTGCCGTAAGCCGTCGCGACCTTGACCCGGATCCTCATCTTCTCGTATGGCCCACCGGTCTGGTTGACGATGCGTCCGTTGCCGATGACCGCGTTGGGCACGGTGACCTGGATGTCGTCCCTGGTCAGGAGACGGGTGGAGCGCATGCCGATTTCGAGCACCTCACCGCGAATGTCGTTCTCGAGCACGACGTAGTCACCGATCTGATAAGGGGCATCGGCGATGATGAAGATCCCTGAGAACAGGTTTGCCAAAGTGTCTTTCGCCGCGAAACCGACGGCGATCCCGACGATCCCGGCCGAAGTGAGCCACGATGTCAGGGGGATAGCCCAGGCAATGCAGAAGATGTAGAGGAAACCGCCGACGACCAGGACGTTGAGGATCATGTCGAAAAGCGGAAGGGTCTTGGGTTCGATCCAGGGGACCTGATCGACGCTCCGGCTGACAAGCTGGAGCAGGATGTGGCCGACCCGCTTCAAGGCCACGGCCCAGATCAACGCTCCCGTGGTATGGATGATGCCGAGGACGACGAAGTCCACGTGGGGCGGTGCAGCACTTTCGATCTGTGCCCACGCAAAGCCGACGAGGATGACGGACCAGACGACCGGCTTGCGGAGGGTGAGTGCGATGAGATCGTCGATTTCCGTCTTGGTCTTCTTCGTAAACATGAAAACGATCCGGGAGAAGATCAGCCACACCAGGAACCCAGCGAGCAATGCCCCGACAAGAATCAGAGCCTGGCGCCAACCCGGGGTCGCGGCGAGTTTGGTGATCGAATCGAGGAATTCCATGACAGCACCTCCGATGGGACGAGCCTCGGCCGTTCAGTTGATGACCATCCTACCGCTGAGGAGCTGCGATTCCGAGTCTTCTCGCGAGCTCGGTCTTCTCGATCGCCTTGCTCATCGCTTCGTCGACCTCGACCTTGCCCTCCTTCACCAGGCCGGCCAACGAGTCGTTCAGAAGTCGGTTGCCCGCGGCCTTCCCCGTCTGCATCGTGCTCGCGATCTGGTGGGTCTTGCCTTCTCGGATCAGGTTGGCGACGGCGTGATTGCTGACCAGCACCTCGAGAGCGGCGACTCGGCCCCCACCGACGCGCTGCAGTAGATTCTGGGAGACGACCCCCTGGAGTACATCCGCCAGGGTGGTCTGGATGCGATCCTGCTGGTCGGCTGGGAACATACCGACGATACGGTCGATGGTCGACACCGCAGTTGCCGTGTGCAGCGTCGCGAGCACCAGGTGGCCGGTGTTTGCGGTCTCAAGAGCGAGGGAGATGGTCTCGAGGTCGCGCATCTCTCCGACCAGTACGACGTCGGGATCCTCGCGCAACGCCGCCCGCAAGGCGCGTGAGAAGCTCTGCGTATGCGAACCGACCTCGCGTTGGTTGATCATCGACTGCTGGGAGGTGTGAACGAACTCTACGGGGTCTTCGAGGGTGATGATGTGCTCGGGTCGGGTTGTATTGATGAGGTTCACCATGGCCGCGAGGGTTGTGGACTTGCCACTTCCGGTTGGGCCGGTGACGAGCACCAGACCCTTGGGGATCGAGCAGAATCGTGTCACGACGTCTGGCATGCCGAGCTGTTCGAGGGTGAGGATCTTCACCGGGATCTGACGAAAAACCCCGCCGACGCCGCCAGTGTCCCGGAAAAGATTGACCCGGAACCGGGCCACCCCTTCTATCGAATGGGCAAAGTCGGTATCGTTCGTTTGCTCGAACTCTTCTCGATTGCGTTTGGGCAGGTCTGGGCCAAGCAGCTCGAGCACCGTATCCGGTCCGAGGGGCGGCACATCCGCGATGGCGCGCATCCGGCCGTCGATCCTCCATCGTGGTTGCTGACCGGCGGCGAGATGAAGGTCAGAGGCGCCTTCGGTCACCATGGAACGCAGGAGCCTCTCGAGGCTTGTGGGGTCGGCAGCCTCCTGTGTGGAAGGCGTTGCCCCCTCGCCGACATGGCTGCCGAGGAGTTCGTCGAGCCGCGACGAATCGGTGTGTACCGCTCGCACCTCCATCGATGGCACGAAGGTCCGAATGCGTTGTACGACCTCTGGAGACGGGTCGTCGACGAAGCCGACGGTCAGGACAATGCCGTCGACGGCTAATGGCAGCAGTCGGTGTCTCTTCATGAAGTCGACCGGCAGCAGGTGGAGGAGGTCTTCTGACGGTTTCAACCCCGGATCAGCCTCTGGAATGGGGATTCTTTCGACAACGGATGCCAGACGTTGTGCGAGTGTGCGCGCCACCTCGAGCCCGAACGACGGGACCTTGGCAGCCATGACCTGAAAAAACTTCAGGCCGAATCGAATGACCATGGAGGGGGTGGCTGCGCTCATGGTCGCTGCATTCGGTTGTTTGACCAGCAGGCCGGCGATACCGACGGTCTGACCCTTGCCGAAGCGGGCCACCTCCAGGTTTGATTTTCCTTCTTTCGACGAGAGGAGGACCTTGAGCTCGCCGTCGAGCACGATGAAGAAGCCCTCGGGCACATCCCCCTGCCGCAATAGGACCTCGTTCGGATCGAGCCTCAAAACGGTCGCGTTCTTCGCCGCATGCTCGACCTGGCTGTCGTTCAGAGAACGAAACATCGGGTCGTTTCGTAAGATCGCGGAGACTCGGGCCAATCGGTCACCGTCATTCGAAAGCGTTTCCATGATGGTTCCTCCCCCTGATGGCGCACTGGGTGTAACAGCTCGGGCAGCTGCTTTTCTTCCCCGGGCGATGTGTCAAGTCCTGACGAACGGTTGTCAGGCCGATTGGACCTCTAACTCCCGTTGCGGCTCCTGCCGTCAATCTCCGGGGTGTCGATGTCGAGTCCCTTGATCTTGCGGAAGAGGGTGCTGGGATGGATGCCGAGCTCCTCGGCAGCCGCAGTTCGATTGCCATGGTTGCGTCGCAGTGCGTCGGTGATATGCAGCTCTTCCAAGGACTTGAGGCTCAATCCGCTGCTTGTTGCCGGCTCGTGGCTCGCAAACCCATGCCGGAGCTCCGGTGGAAGGTGCTGGAGCTCGATGAGACCTCGGCTACAGAGAACGAAGGCGTGTTCGAGGAGGTTCTCGAGTTCACGCGCGTTGCCGTGGAAGTCGTGGCTCATCAGTACAGCCAAGACTTCGTCGGACACGCCGCTGATGTCTTTCTCCTGGAGACGGTTGAAACGACCGATGAAGTGGTCGATCAGGAGGGGAATATCCTCGCGGCGTTGGTTGAGGCTGGGCAACTCGAGACGGATCACGTTGATGCGGTAGTAGAGATCTTCGCGGAACGAACCTTCCTTCACCATCTCGGAGAGGTTGCGGTGGGTAGCTGCGACAACGCGAACGTTGGCGGTAACCGGTTCGACAGCGCCCAGGGGCTCGAAGCTGTGCTCCTGGAGCACGCGCAACAGGCGGACCTGCATGGCCGCGGAAATGTCGCCGATCTCGTCCAGAAAGATCGTTCCCCCCTCGGCGTGGGCGAACCTTCCCGGCCTGTCGGTGCGTGCGTCAGTGAAGGCGCCGGCCTTGTAGCCGAAGAGCTCGGACTCGAGCAGTGTGTCCGGCAAGGCGCCGCAGTTGATGGCGACGAAATGTTTCTTTCGGCGCGGTGAAAGCTCGTGGATTGCCCTGGCGAAGAGCTCTTTGCCGGTTCCGCTGGCGCCGTGGATGACGACGGTGCTGTCGGACGCTGCGACGGTGGGGAGGAGCCCGAAAAGGTCCCTCATCGCCGGGCTACGACCGATGATGTCACCGAGCCGGAAGCGGCCCTCGAGCTCTTTGCGAAGCTGTTCTACCTGGCTGAGGTCGCGAAAGGTCTCCACCGCACCCGCGAATCGCCCCTCGCGGTCCCGGAGGACCGCGGTGGAGATGCGGATGGGGATCTTCTCGCCCTTGCGATTGACCACCATGACGGCCTTGTTGACGATCGGTTGGCCGGTGTCCATGGTCTGGCGCAGGGCGCACTCGGTCTGACAGATGTTGGCGCGGAAGACGTTCCAGCAGTGTTGGCCGAGTGCTTCTTCGCGGGGCAACCCGATGATCTTCTCGGCCGCTTGATTGAAGGAGGTGATGCGCCATTCTTTGTCGACGGTGAATACACCCTCGGTCACACTGTCGAGGATGATCTCCGCCACCCCGGGATCTTGATGATTCATGGCTCCGTAGCTCCGTGCCCTCTGTCGCTCGAAGGGCGAGGGCTGTGCCATACTACAGGAAGTGAGTCCGAGGTTTTTCATCTATCTTGCCCTAGTAGCAGTAGTATCGATGGCGGTGCCATTGGTGACTCCGTACATCAGCCCCATGGTGCTCGGTGGCGGCCTGCTGGTCGTCCTGGCTGTCGTTGGTTTTACCGTTATCGCGTCACCGACAACCGGCGCCGTCGTGGGTGCGGAACCGGATCTGAAGCATGACCTGGCGCGTACGCGCCGCGATTACGAGGCCCTGTTTTCGGCGGTGCCTTGTTTTATCTGCGTACAGGATCGGGAACACCGAATCCTGACCGCGAATGAGCTGTACCGTGAGGAGTTCGGCGCGGACTTCGGTTCCCGCTGTTGGGAAGTCTGCAAGAATCGCGATCAGCAATGCCACGAATGCCTGGTGGATCGCACATTCGAAGACGGCCAGGTCTATTCCAGCGAAGAGATCCTCATCGGTCGCCATGGCCAACCGATCAATACGGTGGTGTATACGAGGCCCGTATACGACAATGGAGATATCAGCGCGGTGATGGAGGTCTTTACCGACATTACCGAGGTCAAGAAGCTGCAGCAAAAGTTGGCCTTGATGGGACGTGCTGTTGCCGGGATGGCCCATCGCGTCAAGAACATCCTGATGGGGCTCGAGGGTGGGATCTTCGTCGTCAACACAGGGATGGAGAGTGATGACAAAGAGGCGATCGCCGAGGGCTGGGAGATGGTGGAACGCAACTGCCACCGAGTCTCGCGCATCGTCAAGGACCTGCTCTACTGCGCCAAGGACCGCAAACCGAAGTTCGAGCGCGACGTGTGTCCCCACGACATCGTGCTCGAGGTCCGCGACCTATTTGCCGATCGAATGGCTGATGAAGATATCGAGTTCAGAACCGAGTTCAGCGACCCGCCCCACGTCGGCGTCTTCGACCCCGAGGGCATCCACAGTCTGTTGTGCAACCTCGTCGCCAATGCCATCGACGCATGCCGCTTTGACGATGACGAGAACAAGACCAAGCACGTCATTACCCTGCGCTGCCGGAAGGATGCTAAAGAGGGCACCGTGCTCGAGGTCGAGGATGACGGGTCCGGTATTCCAGAGGAGGCCAGCGAAAAGGTCTTCGAGGATTTCTTCTCGTCCAAAGGGTCTGAAGGTACCGGAATCGGATTGCTGGTTGTCCAGACGGTAGCTGAGGAACACGGTGGCAAGGCCAGCTTCCAGTCCGAATCCGGCAAAGGAACCACCTTTACGGTGAACCTCCCTGCTGCCTAATCGTCCTTTAGCCTCCAATGGGCCATCGAAAATCCCCTTCAAATTTTTTGAATGAAGTAGATTCCAGAGCTATGTTCACAATGACGGCAAAAGGCCCTCAAAACCCGCCATCCCGCCCCTCCCAGAAAACGAATTCCGCTTTCCGAGATGCGCGCAGCGCATCATCTAGGAGGGTGGACCGGAATGGCCCTTCCTGAACCGTTACTGGCTTGGATCCCGTCAAGGGGTCAATACGGTACACACTCCTAGTCGCCGATGATGCTCTGAACCTCTTTGAGGAATGCTTCCCTGTCGATGGGCTTTTCGAACAGACCATCCGGTTTGGGGAGATCCCCGAGGTCGCCGAAAAAATCGTCCAGCCGGGTGAGGCCGGTGAGCATGACAATAGGAATGCTCTTGGTCTTATCTGACGTGCGTAGCCCCCGGTAGGTCTTGACACCGGACTTTTTCGGCATCAGGACGTCGAGGGTGATGAGGTCGGGCAGATGCGCCTCGGCCAGCCACAACCCGTCTTCGCCGTTGGCCGCGCTCTCGGTTTCGTAGCCTGCCTTGCGGAAGAGGGCCTCGAGGTAGACTCGCATGTCCTTTTCGTCGTCGATGATCAGGATCTTCTTGGCCATGGATTGTCCTCCTCGGGCGACTAGTGGGTTTGCGGCTCGGTACTGACGGCGGCGCGTGCTTCGGGGGTGTCGATGAGTTGCAGTACCTTACGAATTGGGTTGCGGAGATCAGGTTTGTCGAGGGCGCGGATGATGCAGTCGACAAGATCGGGGTCGGTGAGCACCCTGAGCTCCTCCTGCGCGCATTCTACAAGGTCCTGGTTCGGGCTGGAAAGCGCGGAGCACAAGTACTCGACTGCGAGCCCGCCTGTCTCGCCGCCTTCGCGTGCGATGGTGCCGAGCGCCCGCAACGCCTTCTCGCTCCGTCGGAAGCGACCGATTGCCCGCACTCCGCGAACTCCGCCCCCGTAGACTTCGACGAAAGCATGGACCGCCTCCGGGTCTTTACGTTCCGCCTTTCTGGCTTCGGCTTCGGCGGCTTCGGCGAGATACGATTCGTCGGCGAAGTACTCCACCGCCATGCGTCGCACCGCCGAGCTGTACTCAGGGTCCTGGGCAATGGACTCGATGATTCGCCGGTCGGTGATGCGCGAGAAGCACATGCCGATGAGCTCGATATTCTCGGGCGCCCTCAGGAGGTCGGCCACAACTCGTTGGGAGAAGATTCTCTCGACAGCCACCAAGCGGACATCGAGCGATTCGCCCTCCTGGGCGATTCTCTCCAGGTAATGATCGTCGTTGAGTCGTGATACGGCGGTGAGCCGGACCCGTGGTGATTCGTCGGTGCAGGCGATTTCCACCAGCGTATTCGGATCCTTGATCTTGGCGACTGCGTTGAGCCGAACGCTGGGGTTGTTATGCGTGTGGTCACGTTTTTCGATGACGCTCATTATCGTCCCCCTTTCTTGTCCCTCATCGAGAAAACCATCATCGGTCCTCGCCGAGGGCTCGATCGACGGTTGCGATGAACTCGTCCGGGTCGATCGGTTTGTCGAATACAGCGAAC
Organism: uncultured Thermoanaerobaculia bacterium; assembly: GCA_964497785.1. Lineage (GTDB taxonomy): Bacteria > Acidobacteriota > Thermoanaerobaculia > Thermoanaerobaculales > Sulfomarinibacteraceae > CAZCEX01. The sequence continues at coordinate 8,123 of CAZCEX010000065.1, forward strand.
GGCTCTTTCAGCGCGAGGTGGCGCCCAGCGAGACCGCTGACAATGATGATCGGTGTGTCTTTGAACTCGTCGCGTTTTGTGAGTCGACGATAAAAGTCGGTGCCGGTCTGCCTGGGCATTTCCAGATCAAGGATCACCAGATCTGGACTCTCCTGCGTCAAAATGTCAAAGGCTTCTCGACCATCTTGCGCGGTCAAGGTTTGGTAGCCGGCCTTGCTGAGGACGGCGCTCAGGTAGGCGCGCACATCGATTTCATCGTCGACGACCAGGATTTTCTTGCTCATCTCGACCTCCTTGCCGGCGATCACCGGTCCTTCTCTTCGTGCTCGGTGAGGAAAAACCAAAATGGAATAGAACTGACAAGCAGCAGCCCAGCCACGATGTAGCCGATGGCCTTGGTATGGGTGAGGAAATCGAATAAAGTGTGCATGATCGGCTCCTCAGTGTGCGCCTTTCCAGTCGGGGTGTTCGTACATGATCGGCATGCGGTTGGCGATCCAACGGAACACCACCACCGCGAATGTAATGAAGGCTACGGTGACCCAGACTTCCATCCAGTTGGGCACGTAGCGCTGGTCGGCCGGCAGGTTCCAATTGAAGGCGATGAATGTGATGTTGAAACGGTTCAGCATGATTCCGATAACCGTGATGAAAGCTGCGATCCGGCTTAGATTGAGACGTCGTTCACGGTACGCGACCGCAAACAACAAGCACGGAAGCAGCACGAAGCCGACGATCTCAACGAGGTACCACAGACCCCATCCTGTAGCGAGCAGGTGCCACTCGTTTTCAAGAGCGAGGCTGACTACTTTGATGGCGAAGTACACCGCGAGGGCTACAGATGCGGCTTTGGAGAGCCCGATGTTGATGTTGCGGAACTGTTCGTCCGTGATCTGTACCTGATAGTGAAAGGCGCGGTGAGAAAAGGCCCCTTCGACGATGATCATCGCCAGACCGCCGGCCACTGCGGAGACGAAGAAGTGAATCGGGATGTGTGCCGAGTACCACAGGGCGTGCAGTTTGGTCGGCGCAACCATGAACATGGCCCCGAGGGTCGACTGATGCATCGTCGACAGGATGAGCCCGAAGATGGTCATGCCGATTGTCATGCCGCCTACGGTTCGGCGCCATTTTTTCATGCCCAGCCACTCGAATACCGCCGGCGTGCTTTCGATGAAGAGCACCGTAAGGTAGAGCGCGACGCACAGGGCCACCTCGAAGAGCGGTGAGGTGGGGCCGGCGTGCCTGATGAATGGGTAGGGCAGACGCCACGGCCGACCGAGGTCTGCTAACAGCCCCAATACCACCAGGAAGTAGCCGAGAAAGCCGGTGAGAAGCGCCGGCCGTACGATCGCCTTGTACTCCTTCATTCCGAAGATGTACACGGCCGTCGATATGACGAATCCACCGGCCGCAAGGGCAACGCCGCTCATCACGTCGAACCCGATCCACAGCCCCCACGGGTAGGTGTGGGTGAGATTGGTGGTTGCTGCCAGACCTTTTGTGAATCGAAGGGCCAGAATGATCGCCCCGCCTGCGAGAATAACGCCGGTAATCAGGCTGAAGAGCAGCGATGGCTTCCGGGGGAGCGGGATCAGGGAATTGGTTGTGGATGTCGCCGCGGTCATGGCGAATCCTCCTTCTGCTGCTCGGCAAGAGCTTTCTTGACTGCGAGATCGACGGCTCTCTCTTTGTCTTTTTTGGCCTTTACGGCGTTTGCCGCGATCTTTTTCTGGCTTTCTTCCTCAGCCGTTGCCGTGGCGTCGGCCACCGCAGCTTCACGTTCCTGATCGGCCACCGTCTGCCGACGTTTGTTGAAGGCGTAGAGCCCGAGCAACAGGCCGGGGTAGATGGTGATCACCAGCGGTACCACACCGAGGTAGCTGGTGGCGATCGCTGGCAGCGGTTCGTGGGTGACGCCCTCCTCTAACCCCAAGCTTGTGAACGAAACGCCGGCCAGGGTCAGCCAGCTGGTGCCGCCGAACTCGTGCTCCCCGAAGATGTGGTCGACGTAACGGTCGGGCGCCTTGCGGATGCGTTCCCGCGCGACCTCCAGGAGTTCCTCCCGCTTACCGTAGGTAATCGCCCCGGTGGGGCAGGCCTCGGCGCAGCCGGGAACCAGACCATCCTTGATCCGTGGGTAACACATCGTGCAGCGCATGACTTTTGGGGTGAGGGGATCGTCGTACTCGTATGCCAGTGCGTGGTAAGGGCAGGCCATGATGCAGTAGCGGCAACCCATGCACACCTCGGGGTCGTAGAGGACCGGTCCCTCCGGCGTCTTCTCGAAGGCCTTCACCGGGCAGACTGTGGCACAGCACGGCTCATTGCAATGCATGCACTGGTGTTTGCGGAAGACCGTCGGTTGAGGGCCTTCTTCTTCGTCGTAGCGGTTGACGACCGTGAGGGCCGTATCAGTGGTGCGCCGTTGATGATCGAAGATCGACACGTCGTTCAGCGGTATTTCTACCGGGGGGAGATCGTTGACCTCCTTGCAGGCCGCCTCGCAGGATCTGCAGCCGACGCACAGGGTGGTGTCGTGGAGCAGCCCGTAGCGCCCGGGGTGACCCTCGAAGTGGATGTGGGTCCCTGCCTTCGTGGTACCGGCGGCAAGGGCCGCAGCACTGCCGGCCATTCCACCGACGAATCCGCGCCGTGTGACGCTCATGATTGACCCTCCCTCTCGGCGTGACAGTCGGTGCACCCCAGCTTGTCGATGCCCATCTGCTGGTGACAGCCGATGCATTGGCGGTGGTAGGCCGCCTTGAGACCCGGTATGTCCCGAGTCGGATGGGCCGATCGGGTGTGACAGGCCCGGCACTGTGGTGGTCGTGAGCCTGGTGGTGAGTGGTGGTGGCAGCCTGCGCACATGACGTCTGCGTCGACGTGGAAACTTCGTGCGAGGTTGCTCTCCCGGATGGCCGCGTCGAGCTTGGCAACGATCTTCCGGTGAGGCAGCTTCGACACCTCATAGGCATCGACGAGCACGTCGATATTCACCTCGTCCGGGAAATCGTCTGAGGCTCCCGGCAAGGGTTCGAGGATGACCTCGTTGATCTCTGGAGGTAGCAATTCATCGTTGAGCGCCGTCGCTGCAGGGCCCGAGTGACAGACAGTGCACGTTCGCTCGCTCACATCAGCGGAAACACTGGTGTGGCAGCCGGCACACTCGGGAGCAGTCTCCTGACGACGGTGGCAGCCGACACAGCTGTAGGAGGACGACGTCATGTGGAAGGCGCGCGAGAGAATCACGCCGCCGCCCTCTGGGGCGTTGCCGATTGCGTGGCATTCGGAGCACTTGAGTATGCTCTGGTGGTGACACTCGGTGCACGACTGGCTCGTGAGCTCGTGGGCGAGGTGATTGAATGGCACCAGCTTCGATCGCCCGTCGGGCACTGAGACCCAGAGAACGTCCGGCTGACCGCGCTTGAGGCGAGGGATGTTTTCCAATCTGCGAATCGTCGACCGCTGTTCCGCTGCGTGACAGCCCACGCACAGCACAGGCCCGCTGTCGAGCTGCTCGTCGATGCGCTTCAAGTGGCAGGTCACACATCTGCGATGAGAGGCGTTGGCCAGCGAGAGCTTCTTTTCTTCGTCCGCGGCGCCGTGGCAGGACGAGCATCCATCCTCTTTGCCCTTGACGTAGACCAGCTTCTGAGTCGCCTCGTCGTAGACGTGGTGGCACGTCTCACACTTGTCTTCGAAAGCCATGCTGTGGCGGCCGTGCAGGGAGTAGTCGAAGGTCATGGCCAGACGCTGCGACAGCCCGGGTGTACGTCGCACGTGGCATCCACCGCAGGTGAGGGGGCCACTCGCGAGTGCGGCCGCGGACCGTTCCCGGTGGCAGCTCATGCAGCTGTCGTGGAAGGTGTCGACGAGGTGTTCGCGGTCTTCGATGCCAATCGTCGCCTTGAACTCGGGCGTCAGGCCCTTGTCGTCGATCAGATGGCAGGTACTGCAGTCCTTGTCTGTAAGGCTTGTGGTGTGCAGACGGTGGTTGAACTCCACAGGTGGTCGTTCGGGGCCGCCGAAGGCCTCCGGGAAAACCATGACCACCGTCGCCGGTTCGATGCTCCGAAGGATGTTTTCCCCGGTCGTGGCAGAGGCCCCAAGCGCCATGGTGAGCGTCAGAAGACAAAGGCCCAGGGATTCGAGAAATCGTGTTTTTGGTGTCATCGTCATAACACTCCTCACGCTTCCGGGATTTCCATCGTTTTGACCAGCATCTCGCTGATGAACGAAACGTGGGCGCCAAGATCGTAGAAGCCGATGATGTCCTCGATGCCGCTGTGGCAGTTGTGGCATGGGGTGATCACCGTGTGCGCCCCGGTGGCGGCGATCTGCTCGGCCTTGACCTTGTTGCTCTTCATGCGCGACCGTTTCCACGGTGGGCCGCAGTTGATGAGCCCGCCGCCTGCCTGACAGCAGTAGTTGTGCTCGTAACGGGGGTCCATGTCCCGGAAGTCCTCACAGATGGCGTTGACCACGTAGCGCAGCTTGTGGTGCAGTCCGCGGCCGCGCACGATGTTGCACGGGTCCTGGACAGTGACCGGCTCTTTGATCTTGCGGACAATTTTGATGCGTCCGCTCGAGATGAGCTCGTAGTAGTACTCGACAGCATGCATCATTGGGACCGGCGGCTTGGTCCAGCCGAGCCATCTGGGGCCGTCGTAGACTGCGCCGCGGTAGGCGTGGCCGCATTCACCCATGACTACCCTTTTGACCTTGAGCTCTGCGGCCTTGTCCCAGTGCAGTCGCTCAACACGGCCCATGGTCTCGAAGTCACCCGAGTACATGGCCATGTTGGAGTT
>CAZCEX010000066.1:0-12908 GCA_964497785.1 uncultured Thermoanaerobaculia bacterium
CTTAAGCTCTTTTAAAACTGCCTCGGCACTATTAATTTTATACGCCTCCTCAAGCTTTTTTATATATCCCGCATCATCCTCTGTTTTACATTCCTTTTCAAGTTTTTCTAAAGCTTCCTCGCCACTATTAATTTTATACGCCTCCTCAAGCTTTTAAAATAAATAATTATGAGAATTATTGCAGTGGATTTTGATGTGAAATACATGTGGAAGTCTGAAGATTGAAGTGTTTTCCGATCTCCTTCCACAGATGAATCACAGTTTATTCACAGGAAATCAAGAGAATTATCAGTGACTCTGAAAATGCTCTGTAAAGGAGGTCAACGTCGCATCGAAGTCTGGATTGGATCGGCGTTTCTTGTCGATGGTATCGACTGCATACATAGCCGTAGAGTGGTGTTTCGAAAAAACTCGGCCAATTTCGGCATAACTGATGCCGAGGATCTCGTGTGAGAGGTACATCGCGACCTGGCGCGGGAGAACAATCGACGGCCGATTGGAACGACCTTTGATATCGGCTACGCGGATTCCGTAATGCTGAGCGATGAATCGAATGATATCGAGAGGTGTCGCCTCACGTTGGTCTGGGAGGAGATCAAAAAGGGCCTTACGGGCGACCTCCGTCGTCAAGGTCGTATTCTTCAGAAGAGCGTACGCGACCGTTCGGTTGAGACAGCCCTCCAACTCGCGGATATTGTTCTGCACCTTTCGCGAAATAAAGAGAACGACGTCCTCCGGTAGATCCCAACCCAGAGCGCGGGCCTTTTCGCGCAAGATGGCGCACCGGGTCTCGAGATCCGGTGGTTGAATGTCTGCAAGGAGTCCCTGTAAGAAGCGAGAACGCAGTCGTTCCTCGAGACCGCTCATTTCCGCTGGGCGAGAGTCGGAGGTAAAAATCACCTGCCTACCTGCCGTTTGCAGGGTATTGATGGTATGAAAAAACTCCTCCTGAGTGCGTTCCTTACCGGCGATGAACTGGATGTCGTCGAGAAGAAGAATGTCAACACTGCGAAATGTCTGGCGAAAAAGATCCATCTTGCGCTGTTGAATGCAAGTGATGAGTTCGTTGACGAATTGTTCGGTGGTCAAATAAACGACGCGACTGGCCGGGACGTTGATCAGTGACAGGTGAGCGATTGCGTGTAGGAGGTGGGTTTTGCCGAGACCTGAACCACCGTAGATGTACAGGGGATTGTAGGTCTCGCCGGGTTTGTCGGCGACTGCGCGGGATGCCGCGCAGGCGAATTGATTGGATGGACCAATCACAAAACGATCAAAAGTGAAGCTCTGAACGAGTGGCTGCGCCGACAGAACAGGGGAAGGGGGTTCGGCGGCCGCAATCGTCGATTCAGTGAGATGAATCCGAAAAGACCGGCCGAATCGGCTGCGGGCCACAGCTTCCAAATCATTGAGAAAATGATCACGAACCCAAGCCAGGACAATGGGCTTGTCGCAGGAGAGGGTCATGGAATCGGTGTTCTCACGGATCGAATGAAGGGGAGTGAGCCAAGTTTCGAACTCTTCATCGCCGATCATCTGACGGAGAAGCGGTTGTAAATCCTTCCACTTCGGCATGACAGTGAGCTAGCATAACATCGAAGGATGTCGTGGGTCGAGTCAAGGGGCGAAAACGCCGCCCCCCAATGGGGCCCCGGGGGAGTCGTCAAGATGGCGTCCTTGACACTTGATAAGACGTGCGTTAAGGTATGCCGCCCTATGCATGGAGCGTGATGGATCATGAAGAGGACATTCCAACCAAACAACCGGCGCCGCAAGAAAAAGCACGGATTCCGGGTTCGAATGCGAACCAGAAATGGGCGCAGAGTACTGAGAACTCGGCGAAGGAAGGGGCGAAAACGCCTGGCGGTCTGAGGGAGTTTAAGCTCCCGCGGTCAGCGCGCCTCTTGCGCAGAACAGAGTTTCAACGGGTGTATCGTGACGGTTCTCGAGTCGGCGCCCGGCATTTTGTATTTTTTTGGTTGACCAACAAGGTCGGCGGCAATCGGCTTGGCATCACCGCAACGCGAAAAATTGGGTCGGCGGTGATCCGGGCGAAATGCAAGCGACGGACACGAGAGCTCTACCGGTTGAACCGCACAATGTTACGGGACATCAACGTTGACGTTGTCGTCAACGTGAAGAGGAGTTGTAAAGACGCATCCTGGGACGCGCTGCAAAGTGATTTTCTCCACGGACTGGAGAAACTCCAGTCGGTCGAGCAGCAACGCGGAGTCGGCAGCGAGGGACAGTTGCGGGGGTAGGCGCCATGTCGATGGAAAAGAGAATCTTGATCGCCTTCGTGCTGTCAGCGGTCATCTTTGCGGTGTGGACAGCCATGTTTCCCCCACCAAAGCCGGCGAAGCCGGTCGCCGTGACGCACGAGCAGGGCGACACCGAACGGGTCGAAGCGCGGCTCGAGGGCGAAGAAACCTATGAAGCCAACGTCACTGCCGAGCACAACGAGGCAGAACCGGCGCTGGGAGCGACCGCCGCCGGCGAGGTGGTGTCCTACACCCTCGAAAACGACGTGCTCAATGTCGTGGTGACGAATCGTGGCGCAGCGATCTCGTCGATTATCCTCAAACACTTCGACGGTGACGAAGGTGAACCACTCGACCTGGTTCAGGGCATTGATCACCCGGAGCGCACACTTCCTTTGCAGTTGATTACCGGGACCTCTCCGGACAACAGGGTGTACGAAGGAGCGCAGGAGGGGAGATCGGTCATTCTTAAGTGGGCCGACGGTCTCGGCGGCAGCGTGGTCAAGACCATCACGTTGATGGATGAGGGATATGGGCTCGAGGTGGCGGTCGAAGCGGGCGGTGAAATGGGGCGGGCCAGCCTCAGCGTTGGCACCGGAATGAGAGAGACCGGAGGCAAGGAGCAGAGCAACCGGTTCGCAACATGGGGAGACATCACGGTTTCGGCCGATGGAGAGAGAGAGACCTTTCGAAGGGAAAAGACCAAAGAACCGAAAGAGCTGGCCCTGAAACAGGTTCAATTCGTCGGGTTCGAGGACACGTATTTCCTCAATGTGTGGAGACCGGCGACGGTAGTTGGTGGGGTGACGATCACGCCCCTTAAGGTGCCTGGGATCGACGATGAGGGGCAGGCGGTGGAAATCCCGGTTCTGCGCGCAGACATCGATTCGGGCGGGGGTGTTTTTCGTGGTCAGCTGTTTCCTGCGCCGAAAGAGTATGACCTCCTGAAGCGAGAGGGTGGCGGTCTTGAAAAGTCACTACATTTTGGGATATTTCATCCAATAGCGGTTTTCTTTTTGAAAATTGTCCAATGGATCCATGGTTGGGCGCACAATTGGGGATGGTCCATCGTGCTCCTGACAGTCGCATTGCGGCTCGCCCTCTTTCCTTTGATGCACACATCGACGGTATCGATGCGCCGCATGCAGAAGATCCAGCCGAAGGTCAAGGCAATCCAGGAGAAGTACAAGAAGAACAAGAGTGATCCGCAGGTTCGGGGCAAGATGAACCAGGAGACTATGGCGCTTTACAAACAGGAAGGCGTCAACCCAATGGGTGGGTGCTTGCCAATTCTTGTTCAGATGCCGATTCTCTTCGCCCTCTACACGCTGTTCGCACATGCAATCGAGCTCCGTCATGCGCCGTTCATTTGGTGGATTACCGACCTGTCGGCCAAGGATCCGCTGTATATCACGCCGGTTCTGATGACGGCCACAATGTGGCTGCAGCAGCGTCTCGCACCCCAGGCCGGTGACCCTCAGCAGATGAAGATGATGCGCATGATGCCGTTGGTCTTTGGCATCATGTTCCTTGGGTTTCCGTCCGGCTTGGTGCTTTATTGGTTGACGAACAACGTTGTTTCGATCCTGCAGCAAGAGATCACCCTCAATCTCATCGGCGAACGCCGCCGACCGAAGATCTTGGGTGGACAAAGGAAGGGGCGCAAGTGATGGGGTTGGGGAACACCTATACCGCGAGAACGCTCGACGACAGTCTGAGTGCGGCGTGCGAGGCCATGAGGGCGCGCATCGAAGAGCTTCAGTATGAGGTGCTGAGAGAAGACTCGGATGGAGTCACGATCGAGGCGCGTCTCGATCCAGTAGCAATTCTCGGCCTGTTCCTGTCTGAGACCTTTCGCGCCGGAGAGCTCGAGTTGCGGGCCCATCTTCGGGATGGCGACAGTGTTGTAGAAGGCGAGTTGTCGGGGGCGGATTTTCACCTGTTTACCGCGGGTTTTGGCAAAGGGTTGGATGCCCTTCAGTATCTCTGCAACCGCATCATGAATCGACGGATGCGCGATCATCACCCGGTTCATCTTGATGGTGACGGGTTCAAGGACCGGCGCGCCGTTCGGCTTCAGGACGACGCAGAATCGGCCGCCGACCAAGCAGTGAGAAAACGAGGGGCCGTGACCCTGGGTCCGTTTACGCCAGCCGCGCGGCGGGAGATTCACCTCGCGTTGGCCGACGACCCCTCCGTGGAGACCGAATCCGATGGTGAAGGCTTCCTTAAACGGGTTGTCGTCCGCCCTACCCGGCGGCGTTGACACGATCGTAGCGCGCGCGACCGCCGCCGGCCCAGGCGCCTTGGCGGTGGTTCGCATGAGCGGGCCTCGGGCGAGCGCGGTGGGGCGTAGGGTGTGCCCTCGCCTGGCCATAGAAACGCCGTGGAAAGCGCGCCTCGCAACCTTGATGGGGGTTGACGGCGAACCTCTCGACGACGCCATCACACTTTTCTTCAAGGGGCCAAAGAGCTACACCGGGGAGGACATGGTCGAGATCGTGCTCCATGGGTCCGGGGCGGCGGTGGAGGGGCTCTTGCAGAGCTGTGAAAAGGCCGGCGCGAGACGCGCAAAACCAGGGGAGTTCACTCGACGCGCCGTGGCAAACGGAAAGATGGACCTGGTTCAAGCCGAGGCGATCGACGACCTGGTCCAAGCCGAAACCTGGTGGCAGCTGCGGATGGCGCGGGAGCAGTTGCATGGAAAGCTATCGCGACGGATCGGCGGACTAAGGGGTCTGCTCGTTGACCTGTTGGCGCTGATCGAGGGCTCTTTGGACTTTGTTGACCAAGGAGTTGTTGCCACGGACGCCGAGATCACCAAAGGTCTCGAACAATGCCGTTGCGAGATCAACACCCTCCTTGAAACGGCAGTCGTTGGTGAGCGGGTCCGGGAGGGTGTGAGAGTTGTGATCGCCGGCCCGACAAACTCCGGCAAATCAACACTGTTTAATCGTTTAATTCTCAGCGAGCGGGCCATTGTGACACCCCACCCAGGCACTACCAGAGATGTTCTCGAAGCGCGGCTGGTCATCGGCGGACTTCCGGTTGTTCTTGTGGACACGGCCGGTTTGCGGGAAACCGACGACCCCATCGAGAAGGAGGGGGTCCGGCGGGCGAAGAACGAGGTCGAAGGCGCGGATATCGTTCTCATGCTGGAGCCCGCGGCCAAACCCAGAGATGGCGCCGTAGAGCGCATGCAGTGCGCGGGCGAGATCATCGCCGTGGCAAGCAAGGCAGATCTGCAAACTGAACCGAAAGAGGGCAACAACGGTCTCTGTGTTTCGTGTGTGACTGGAGAAGGCATCGAAACACTCCGCACGAAGGTGCTCGATGCGGTGACCGAGCCACTGACCAGACTCGAAGGCCAGGCAATGATCAATCGCCGGCACGAGGGGCCGCTAAGAGCGGCCCTGGAAGCACTGAGCCTTTGCGCGGGGGCGCCGAGGGAAATTATGGCTGCGGAGCTGGGAAACGCGGCGGCAGCGCTCGATGACCTGGTCGGCCACATCACAGAGAAACAGGTGCTCGACGCAGTCTTTGAACGCTTCTGCGTTGGCAAGTGAGTAGAGGCATGGGGGCGCAGTACGACGTCGTGGTGGTTGGGTGTGGGCACGCTGGGGTCGAAGCCGCCCTCGCAGCGGCGCGCATGGGCGCCAGAGTCGGCGCCGTCACCCTCGATCGGCAAACGATCGGGCAGATGCCGTGTAATCCGGCCATTGGAGGCATTGGAAAAGGACATCTTGTGGTCGAGTTGGATGCCCTGGGTGGGGTGCAGGGCTGGGCAGCTGACCGTGCGGGAATGCATTTTCGTCGGCTCAACGCATCCAGGGGACCGGCGGTATGGGGTCCGCGCGCGCAGTGCGACAAGGAGCGATATGCCCTAACGATGAGACGGCTACTCGAGGGGGTTTCGAATATCGAGTTGCTCGAGGGAGAGGTCGCAAGCCTGGTGTCAAACGCGCAGCGTGTGGTTGGTGTGCGCCTGGGGGATGGACGTACGCTATTGGCTGGCGCCACAATCGTCACGACCGGGACCTTTTTGAGCGGCGTGCTTCACACTGGTCGAGAGCGGCGGCCAGGTGGACGTTTTGGGGAGGAGGCGAGCGTTGGGCTCGGTGGGGCACTGGCCGGCCTCGGGCTGTCCCTGCGACGATTCAAAACGGGGACCCCCCCACGCATCCACAGGGATAGCATAGATTACGGGGCACTTGAGCAGCAGGAGGGCGATCCCCGGCCGCAGCCGTTTTCATGGCGCACGCGAGAGGTCCGCAATATTGCACACTGCTGGGTCATGAGGACGACGGAAGAAGTTCAGAGAATCATTGAGGATAACCTTGATCGATCCCCCCTGTACTCGGGTCGGATCGAGGGCGTAGGTCCTCGTTACTGTCCATCGATCGAGGACAAGGTGGTCCGGTTCCCGCACCACCGTGAGCACACCGTCTTTTTGGAGCCCGAGACGCTTCTGGGGCCAAGTATGTATCTGAACGGGCTGTCGACCTCCCTGCCCCGAGACATCCAAGAAAGGGTTGTTCGCTCAATCTCGGGACTCAAGAACGCGCAGTTTCTACGCTACGGCTATGCGGTGGAGTACGACGTCGTGGCGCCTCGACAGGTTGGTCACAACCTGGAGACGCCGATAGCCCCCGGGTTGTTCCTGGCGGGTCAGGTACTCGGCACATCGGGGTACGAGGAGGCGGCGACCTTGGGTTTTGTTGCCGGGGTCAATGCCGCTGCGCGCGCCCTTGAGGTCGACGGGTTGAGACTGGGCCGAGACGTGGCCTACATAGGTGTGCTGATCGACGACCTCGTGACCCGCGACCACTGTGAGCCCTATCGGATGTTCACCTCGCGTGCCGAGCATCGACTCGTTCTTGGCATCGACTCCGCACGAGAACGGCTCATGAGAACCGGGGTCAGACTAGGGTTGGTGCCGGAAGAGAGGTTTCACGTGGAACACCGGCGGTGGCGGAGAAGAGACCGGGCGATCGAGGCTCTTGAGGAGACCCGGTTGACGCCCAACCGCGCAACCACCGCTCAACTCCGCGATATCGCCGGCGTGGAAATCCATAAACCAATCACATGGGGAGGGTTGCTTCGCCGCCATGATATCGACAGTGACGCAGTTGGGTTGCACGCCCCGCCTCTTGCCGACCTATCGGACGAGGATCGAAAGGTTGTGATCGGCCGTTTGCGTTACGCGGGCTACCTTGAGCGACACCGCAGAGAGCGCGAACGAGTCGAGTTGGCGCGCCACACCACAATCCCCGACACATTGCAGTTTCACGGCGTTGCCGGCCTGTCACGAGAGGCCGCTGATGAAATGGAGCGGGTTCGACCACGGACCCTGGCCGAGGCCGAAAGACTGGCGGGCGTCACCCCAGCCGCCTTGGCCCTCATCGCCGCACGATTAACGAACCCACGGGGCGGTAGTCGGGAATGACGAACCCGACCACCTACCACGAGCTATTGGAGGGACGTGTTCCGGCCCCCGCTGTGGCGCGCCTGGACTGTTACGCCAAACTCATCGAGAAGTGGGGGGCGTGCCACAACCTTGTCCGGTTTCGGAGCCGGCGAGAGCTTGTAGAAAGGCACATTGTCGAGGCATTGGCGCTCCATCCCGAGATGGGCGATACGGGCCGGTTGGTCGATGTTGGCAGTGGCGCTGGCTTGCCGGGGGTGCCTCTTCTGTGCGCACGACCGGGGTGGTCCGGTTTTCTTCTGGAACCGAGGGAAAAACGGTGGGCCTTTCTAAAAACGGTCATCAGAGAGCTCGAGCTCGATGCCGAGGTGGTCGCGGTCCGTTTCGAGCAGTGGGCTGGGGTGGATGTTGACCTTGTCACGGCGCGCGCTGTGGGTGCTCATAAAGAGCTATTGAGTTGGGCGCGGACCCGGTTGGCGCCCGGGGGCATGGTGGCGCTCTGGGCCACAGCAGCAGAGGAGGAGCGGTTGCGGTCCCTCCCGAATTGGCGTGTGTTAAGCTCGCCCCTGATCGGCCTCGACCGTGGTCGACTCATCCGTTTCCAGGTGTGTTCCACGTGAAACCTCGCATTATTGCCGTAGCGAACCAGAAGGGTGGCGTTGGGAAGACCACAACTGTGGTCAATCTCGGGGCCTCGTTGGCGGCGTACGAGCACCGAACTCTCCTGGTCGACATGGACCCGCAGTCGAACTGCACCTCTGGGGTCGGCCTCGACCGGGATGGAGATTATGGGTCAACGACCTATAGCCTGCTCACCGAGGGTGACGCTTCAGGTGATGGCATCCTGGCGACTGTCTTTCCCCACCTCTCGCTTATACCGGCCACCCCAGACCTTGCTGGCGCCGAGGTCGAACTGGTTGGCATGGTAGGTCGCGAGTTTCGCGCTCGGGACGTACTTCGGCGAATCGAGGGTTTTCGATTCATGTTCATCGACTGCCCTCCTGCTCTCGGCCAACTCACCATCAACGCCCTGGCTGCGGCCGACGCGGTCATCATCCCGGTTCAGTGCGAGTATTTTGCCCTCGAGGGAGTCAGTGAACTCATCAAAACCATCGAGGAGGTGCGCCGATTCCTCAACCCCGGCCTCGCGCTCGACGGCGTGATATTGACGATGTTCGACGAGCGGACCAATCTGTCGCGACAGGTGGCCGAAGAGGTGCGGAGTGTTTTCGGCGACACGGTCTTCGATACCGTGATTCCGCGCAACGTGCGGCTTGCCGAAGCGCCCTCCTTTGGGCGGCCGATTCACGCCTATGATCTTCGCAGCCGTGGGGCGCAGGCCCATTTGCAACTGGGTCGCGAATACCTTGCCCGCTTGGAGGCCGACTATGGCTAAGAAGGTGCTCGGACGGGGGCTCAAGGCCCTGATTCCGGACACGCCGCGGGTGCGTGCGGGTTTTGTAGAAGCAGAAATTGATCAACTGCAAGCAAACCCCAACCAACCTAGGTGCCGTTTTGACGACGACGCACTGGCCACGCTGGCGACATCGATCCGCGACCACGGAGTACTTCAACCTCTTCTTGTGAGCGAGGTTGGGCCAGGGCGATACCAGATCCTCGCCGGCGAGCGGCGTTGGCGAGCGGCCCGAAAGGCCGGCCTGCGGCGGGTTCCGGTCGTTATTCGCGAGCGGGTGGATGAGGTGGAGGCGCTCGAACTCGCGTTGGTCGAAAATCTGCAACGTAGAGACCTCACGCCGATGGAGGAGGCTCGGGCCTATGAGAACCTGCGCACCGAGCGTGGCCTTTCGCAGGCGGCGATTGCCGAGCGGGTGGGGTTTGACCGGAGTACGGTTGCCAATGCCCTTCGTTTGTTGAAACTCCCCCGGGAAGTCCAGGAGCTCGTTGAGGAAGGCCAGATTTCGGCAGGCCATGCGAGAGCTATCCTCTCTTTCCAGACAGCTGAAGACAGGGTTGCCTGGGCAACCAAGGCGGCAAGAGAGGGGTTGTCGGTACGTCACCTCGAGCAGTGCGCGGCCACCGAACGAGCCGCGGAGGGGAGTGTTCCCCAAAGAGGGCGTAAGACGCCACCAAAACGGCAGACGGATCCGAATCTGAGGGCGGCAGAAGACCGCCTCAGTCGAGCGCTTGGCGCGTCAGTCGAGATCAGGGGCCGTGGAAAGACCAATAGAATTACGATTAAGTGTTTGGGAGAAAAAGAGTTAATTAGAATTTTTGACCTGATTGTTGGAGGCTCTCATGGCGCGCGGAAATGATACCTTGAACGGCTTCGTAGATGCAGGATGTGTGATCCGGGGCGAGTTGGAGTTCAAACACTCCTTTCGCCTGGACGGCAGGGTCGAGGGGAAAGTGCACTCCGCTTCCGAGCTCGTGGTTGGAGAAACGGGGAGTATTGAAGGGGAGATCTTGGTCGCGCGGTGCCTGATTGGTGGTGAGGTTCGGGGGACGATCCGCGCCACCGAACAGGTCGTATTGCATACGACGGCAAAGGTCTGGGCAGAGATTTTTGCTCCGGCGCTGGTCATGGAAGAGGGCGCCTTCCTCGAAGGACGGGTAAAAATGGAAGGAAAGCAGGCCGAGAATGTTTCGCCAATGAAAAAGGCCGTATCGCCTTGACGTTTCGCATAGTTTTTTGTTAGCTTGAGCCGCCCTGCGTACTCAGGAGCGGACAGCTTGGAGCGGCGGATGACCCCACCAAATCTATCTCTCGTGCTCATAATGGTTTGCTTCTGGGCGACCCTTTTTCTTGTTTACCGGTTCCTGATTGTTCCGGTGAACCGGGTTCTCGACGAAAGAAACGGTCGGATCGATGGCGCCGAAAAAGAGTGGGTCGAAAGAAACGACGATTATCTTGCCGCCACGGCGCGGCTTGAAGAGGAGCTGGCTGAGGCCGGACGGCAAGCTGCGGCGATTCGCGACAAGCATCGTCAGGAGGCGCAAGCGACGCGGCAAACCAAATTGGACGAAACCCGACACCACGCCGACGAGCGGCTACAGGCGGCCCTTGTTGAACTGTCTCGCGACGAAGAAACGGCGCGCACCGAGCTCCGTAAACAGGCCGAGGTTCTTGCTCGCGTTTTCGCGGCACGGCTCCTGGGGCGGGAGGTGGCGTCATGAAAACATACGGCCCGTGGATTCTTCTTTTCTTTCTGATGCTTCCCTTAGCATGGCTCGTCGATTCCGAAGGGACCAAGCTCGGAATCCCCATCTTTGTATGGTTGCCGCTCAACTTGACCGTCTTTCTCTTTGTACTCGCCCGCCTGGTCGGTAAACCGATGGCGGGGTTTCTCGATGCCCGCAAAGAGAGCATCCACACACAGCTGGAGCAGGCAAAAGAGAAGCTCTCCCAGGCCGAGGAGCTCAAGTCCGAAGTTCTGGCCCGGCTCGACTCCGTCGAGAATGAGGTCGGTGCGATCCAGGAACGGGCCGAAGAGCGGGGCCGGGCCGAGGCCGAGAAGATCGCTGAGCAGAGCGAGCGCGAGCAAGAGCGATTCCTTCAACGCGTCAATGAAGAGATTGGCCGACGTTACACCGAAACGCAGGAGGCCTTGGCGAAGGATACTGCCGACCTCACAGCCCAATTGGCGAAGGACCTGTTGGTTGACGGCATGACCGACGCCGATCGTGCCAGGGTGATGAGCCAGAGCATCGCGGCGCTGCGCGCCATCGAGGAGAAGTAGACGATGTCTGGATTCCGTGCTGCTCCCTACGCCAAAGCGCTTTTTTCCGTGGCACCGAATGCGGTGGCTGCAGATGCGATGGTTCCCGAGCTCGAGAGGGTTGCCGAGAGTCTTGTTGAGGTGGCCGAGTTTCGACAGGTCATGGTGACACCAATGGTCAACCCGGAGCTCAAGACCACGATCCTGGATCAAGTGCTTGATGCTCTCGAGATCAAACAGCCCGTGCGGCGTTTCGTTCACGTGGTCCAACAACATTATCGACTGGAGCACATGAGTGACATCGTCGCGGCTTACCGCACCACGGTCGACCGTGCTTTGGGTCGAGTTCATGCAACGATTGCGGCGGCGGGGCCGATGGGGGATCAGGACCGGAAGGTGCTGCTCGATGTCATGAAAGAAATAGTCGGGGCCGATGTTGTCGCCGACTTTGTTGAAGAACCCGAGCTCATCGGCGGGTTCAAACTTCAGGTGGGATCAAAAGTATTTGACGGATCTTTGGTGGGTCAGCTCGCTCAGCTCGGCCGCCAGATTTCCGGGTGAATTCCAGAGGGAACAGGGGTAGTTTATGCAGATCAAAGCGGCCGAGATTGCGGAGATCATCCGCAGGCAAATCGAGGGACACGAAACCGCCATCGACATGTCGGAGGTCGGTACCGTCATCGCTGTGGGTGACGGCATCGCGCGCGTGTACGGCCTGGATGGCGTTATGGCCGGAGAGCTCGTGGAGTTTCCCCACGACGTGTATGGCTTGGCACTCAACCTCGAGGACGACAACGTAGGTTGCGTGCTCATGGGGGAGGTCCATCTCGTCGGCGAAGGCGACGAGGTCAAGCGCACGGGCCGCATCCTTGACGTCCCGGTGGGCGAAGCGACGATCGGCCGCGTCGTCGATCCCCTTGGCAACCCACTCGACGGCAAGGGTCCGGTTGCCACCACGGAACGCTACCCGCTCGAGCGTATTGCTCCCGGTGTTGTGGCACGACAACCCGTGAAGGAAGCGATGCAGACCGGCATCAAGGCCATCGACGCCATGATTCCGATTGGTCGCGGCCAGCGAGAGCTCATCATTGGCGACCGCCAAACGGGCAAGACCGCCATCATCATCGACACCATCATCAACCAGAAAGAAAGCGGCAACATCTGCATCTACGTCGCTATCGGACAAAAGGCGTCGACCGTGGCCCAGGTGATCGCGACGCTGGAAAAGTTTGGCGCGATGGACCATACCATCGTCGTTTCTGCGACAGCATCAGAACCGGCGCCACTTCAGTATCTTGCCCCATATGCAGGCGCCGCGCTCGGTGAGTACTTCATGTTCAACGGCAAGCACGCCGTCGTCTTTTATGACGATCTCACCAAGCACGCGCAGGCGTATCGTGAGCTTTCCCTACTGTTGCGGCGACCCCCTGGACGCGAGGCCTTCCCCGGAGACGTCTTCTTTCTGCACTCTCGGTTGCTCGAGCGGGCCGCCAAGCTCAATGACAAAAACGGCGGCGGAAGCCTATGACGTATAAATTGCATAAA
>CAZCEX010000067.1:0-12877 GCA_964497785.1 uncultured Thermoanaerobaculia bacterium
AGACCCACGGCAACCCGGTGTTGGGGATCGCCAGGTTCTTCGCACATCAGCTGCCCGCGACAGCGCCTGCCGAGGTCGGCTTGCTCGGAACGGTCGGCAGCGAGATCGGCTACCAGGTAGGGGTCCTGGTTGATACGTTCCAGGCGATGATGCGTTTTGACTGGTTTTCGGTGGTTCTTGTCGGGTTGTTCGCCTTTCTGATCGCTCTCGGTCTGGCCAGTCTGGTGGCGCCGAGACCCACGCCGTCGACGCCGTTGAGGTTCCTGCCGCTGGTATTGGTCATCATTTCTTTTTCAACCGTTTTGTCCCACGAGTTGGACGAACGCTACACCTGGCTGCTGACCTTCGTCCTGAGCATGATCGTATTCTTCGGCGGAGACTTTTTTGTGCGGTGTGTTGCAATGATGCTTGGCAGACCGGCAACCACCCAGGGCGCCGAGGTCGCAGGCAGTTCAGGCGATGGAGAAGGGCGGTAGAGCTCGTGGCAACGATTCACATCGGAGGTGCCGGCGGCGCGCCGTCGAACAACGTCATCCGGTCTCTCAGAGAGTCTGGCAGGGCAGACCACCTGATCGGCACGTCGTGCGTCGCGTCGGATCTTCTGCTCGCCGATACCGACGAGGGGGTCCTGCTGCCGCGGGCGGACGCGCCGGGGTACGCCGAGGCCCTGCTGCACCACCTCCAACGGTGCAAGCCGGACTTCATGCACGTTCAGAACGACCTCGAGGTGCGGTCTGTGTCACGCCTTCGGAACCGCATCGAAAGCCTTGGTGTGCGACTGTACCTCCCAGCGCCCGAAACGGTTGAACGCTGTGTCGACAAATGGGCGACGTACCAGGATCTCTCGGCGGCAGGGGTCGAGGTTCCCGAGACGATGCTGGTGAGTGCCCCCGCGGACCTCGAGGAGGCATTCCGCCGCTTTGACGGCAAGGTCTGGCTGCGGGCAGCGGTGGGGGGTGGCGGGCGCGGCGCCTTGCCTGCGCACAACCTCGAGTTCGCCCGTGGGTGGATCGATCGATTCGACGGCTGGGGCCAGTTCACAGCAGCCGAATGCCTCACCCCAGACAGCGTCACGTGGCTTTCTTTGTGGCACGACGGCGAGCTCGTCGTCGCGCAGACGCGACGGCGTCTGGGGTGGAAGTTCGGCAACCGGGCGTTGTCTGGAGTCACCGGTATCACCTCGGTGGCACGAACCGTCTCGGATCCCGTGGTCGATCGAGTGGCGCGACAGTCCGTCCATGCCGTCGACCCGCGACCGCACGGCCTTTTTGGCGTCGACATGACCTACGACCACACCGGTCTTCCGAAACCGACCGAGATCAACATCGGCCGTTTCTTCACGACCATCTACTTCTTTACCCGAGCCGGTTTAAACATGCCGGAGATCTACTGTGACATCGCCCTTGATGGGCGTTTTCCAGACCTCGAGAGGCGGCTCAATCCGCTTCCGGACGGGCTTGTCTGGATCCGCGGCATGGACCAGGAACCGGTGTTCACGAATCAGGAGGCGCTTGCCGAGGTCGAGCGTGAGGGGCGGTGGCAGCGATGAGCTCAGGTGAAGAAACGCGAGTGGAGAACAGATCCGGGTGGTACCTCGAAGAGCAGCTGGACATCGACAAGCGGCTCTTGAGGTATCGGTTCGAGAGTATTCGACCCCACCTGGTCGGGCCGAGCGGACTCGAACTCGGGCCGGCCGAAGGTCTCATGAGCCCGCTGCTCGCAGGCGAGCTCGAGCATTTGACGGTGGTTGAGGGCTCCGAACGCCTGCTCGATCAGATCCCTGAGTCCCGACGGATTACCAAAATCCACTCTCTGTTCGAGGACTACCACCCCGACCAGCTGTTCGATACCGCGGTGCTGTACTACGTTCTCGAGCACATCGCAGACCCTGTGGGCCTCCTGCGCCGTGTCCGGGAGTGGGTTCGTCCAGAGGGGCGGATCATCGTTGGTGTGCCGAACGCTCTCTCGATCCACCGCCTCGCGGCCGTCAAGATGGGTCTGCTCGCCCAGCCGTGGCAGATGAACGCACGAGACCACGCGCTCGGCCACCGCCGCGTCTACACCTGGGATCGGCTCGCCGCGGACCTTGCGGAGGTCGGCCTGGGAGTCGAAGAGCGTCTCGGCGTCTTCTTGAAACCGCTGGCAAATAGCCAGATCCAGGATCATTGGACACCCGAGATGATCCAGGGCTTTTTCGAGCTCGGCAAGGACTTCCCGGATCATGCCGCGGATCTGGTCGCCATCTGTACCGTTTAACCCAGTCGCTGTGTAAATAGGTAAAAGTTAATGGTCAAAAGGTTTGCTACCCTCAATGTGTGACGACAAAAAAGGTCGCTGCGGTTCAGTCGGCATACATTCCGTGGAAGGGTTTTTTCGACCTGGCCGCTTCGGTCGACGAGTTCATCCTGCTCGACGACGTCCAGTACACTCCTCGCGACTGGCGCAACCGAAACCGGATCAAGACCGATCTCGGAGCACGGTGGTTGACCATTCCGATCAAGACCAAGGGCAGGAGAGCGCAGAAGATCTGCGAGGCCGAGGTCGCCGACTCCCGATGGGCCGCTCGCCACTGGCAGACAATCCAGCTCTTTTATCGCAACGCGCCCTGTTTCAGAAGGTATGTGGATTTGTTTGCCGACCTCTACCTCGGTTGCCGAGAGACCTCCCTGAGTCGTATCAATCGGCGGTTCATCGAAAGCATCAGTGACCTCCTGTCGATTCGCACTGTGCTCAGTTGTTCGACCGACTACGCCGTCGGAAGTGGGAAGACGAGGCGTCTGGTCGAGCTCTGCCGGAAGGCCGGCGCGACGGAGTACGTGACCGGACCGGCTGCCCGGTGCTACCTGGACGAGGCTGCGTTCCGTTCCGCAGGGCTCGCTGTGACTTACTTCGACTATTCCTGCTATCCCGAGTACCACCAGCTCTTCCCGCCATTCGTGCACGAGGTCAGCGTGCTCGACCTGATCTTTAATGAGGGTTCCAAGGCGACGCAGTTTATGAAGGTGGCGGGTCGAGGGTGTCGCCGCGACGGGCATAGATGGTGACGAAGCCGTGCACGGAGGTGTAGACGGGACGCCACTCATTTTCGATGTGTGTGACGATCGTTGGGGCGAAGTCTTCCAGTGTGTGGTGGCTGGCCGGGCAGTGTTGCGGGCGGTTGTGACTGAACTCGCATGAGTTGACCAGGAACAGGCGCACCGCGTCCAGGCTGTCGAGAAAACGCTGCTGTTGATCGGGGTGGCCAACCGTATGTGGGAAGAGGATGTCGAGGCCGGTCGGGTTCTCGCGCTCGCCTAAGAAGTTGAACATAGGCAGGCAAAAACAGGTCGCGATCCCGTCGTCGGGCCGTGAGTGGGTGGTGACGAAGTTGAGGATCCCCCGATACTCATCGGCGGTCCACGGGTCGAGTCTGAGCGTGGCGTGGGGGAGACCGGGAGGCTCATGAGGCCCAAACCGCATCCTGATCGAACCGGTGTAGTAGCTGTTGATTCCTGCGCCGAAGAGATTCTCGGCGATGAAAATGCCAGCGAACAGGGTGGCGAGCAATGCCGAGGACCATGGCCGGGTCTGGTTCGGTTCGCCGGCCTGGAATTGTCGCCGAAGCTGCCCCTCCGCCAGGTAGAGGGAGGTGACACCCGCGATCACGAGCAGCGGTCCATTTTGGAGCAGATGCGATCGGTCGGGTTGGAAGAAAACGCCGACAAAGGCGCATGCCCATACCAGACATAAGAGGAGCACGGGCAATGGTGCGGAGCGGTCGGACCGCCACCGGATGGCGGCGACGGTGACGAGGAGGACTGCCGAACCCATGGACAACCAGATCATGAGCTCGAAGAGGTCGCGCGGGGCATCGGCCAGGCTGGTCATGAGCGACGGGAAACCGGAGATCTTGGGGTGGATGCGCTCGAGACCGCCCGAGGCGTTGAGGTACTCGGAGATGAAGAAGGTGAGTGCTCGGTAGAGTCCCCCTTGGAAGGCGAGAACGGCGCAGGCGGTGGCGATGGGGCCGAGCACGCCGGCGATGAACCGGGGGAGCATGCTCGTGAACGTTCGCTGGCTGGCGCCGCGAGAGGTTGCTGCGGCGACCAGTGAAGACGCCACGAGCACTCCGGAAAATAGGCCGATATCGAGACGGAAGACCGTGCCGATGCCGACGACCAGGCCACCGGCGAAGGGCAGCCATCGGCCCGGTTTGCGCACGGTGCGCTGAGCGACGAGGTACGCGGTCAACATGAGCAGCGAGAACCAGCTCTTGTGCCACGGGCCTGGTATGAGCAACGTGGGCAGGGTAGCCAGGAGGGCGAGGGAGATGGGCAGAAACAGACGCGCGGCGCGGTAGGCGAGCAGACAGATAATGACGCGGAGAATGAGCAGAACGGCTCGTTCAACGACGACATCGGTGCCGAAGAGATGAAAGAAAGGAGCGAGCACCCAGTAGCGCCCCGGCTCATAGGCATGGAAGTCGGCGCCTGGAACCTGCCCCTCGAGCACGCGGTGGGTTCCGTAACACAGGTATCCCTCGTCCGAGGGGTTGATCCCGAAGTTGAAGTAGGAGAGGTAGTAGGCGAGACCGAGAGCCGCGATCGCGATGGCGATCCAAGTGTCGCGACGGTAGCCCGTATTCATGAGGCCGCCACCCGTTTCGGGAGTCTGCGCAGCGCCCTCAGCAGGAGGCGCGGCCACAGGTCCAGTCCTACCCGCAGGAGGAGGCCGGGGTTGTAGCGGGATGGGCGCCCATCCCAGGCGAGGGGCGTGCCGATGACCTCCTCGGTCCGCCGGCTGAGCACGACCAGACCTTCGTGGATCGACCGGTGCCACGGTTTCAAAGCGGCGGCCGGGAAGGCTCGAATTCGAAAAAGTTTGATCGGGCTCGTTGGATCTTGAATATCGGGAATGCCCGCCCACCCGAAGATGAGCCGTACGAGAGGTTGCAAGAACGGCCGCGTACCGACGGTGTCGGCTTCCGAGCAGGGTCTTGCCACGGAGACCAGGTCGACCTCGTGGCCGAGGCGGGAGACCGCGGCGTCTATCGCCATCGGCCAGTCAACAAGATCGTCTTCGAGAAGGAGGGCCCAATCTGTCTTGACGAGGCCGAGACCGCGCCAACTGGCTCTCGACTGTCCCAGGTTCGACGGGTTGACCTGGAAAGAGATCTCAACGCCACCGATGCAGGCACTGCCCGCTCGGAAAGCGCATAACGGAGACCCGTCGTCGACGATCACGATATTGAGGAGCTGAACCCTCGGGTGTCGCCACCGCACGGTCTCGCCGATCCCGAGCCACAGGCTCCGCCCCGCACGGTAGGTCGGGACAACGACGGTCAAGGATTGGGAAGTCTGCACTACAGGCAAGGATACCCTCACCTAGGAGGGTGTATTGCATAGAATTGGCGGCGCCTTTCGGGTGTCGTTTGGCCCATTCCTCGGCGTATTCTTGACCCATACCACCAGTATGACCCTGCGAATCCGCCAAGAAATGGTCTCAAACGACCCACCGAAATCCATCCACCCTCTATGCAATACACCCTCCCAGGTGGGAGGTGCTGGATCGGCCGCAGGGTACAATCACATCACAGTGGCAGACCACTGGAGGATGAGATACCGGCCATGAATTGTGTGCTCTTTGTCGCGGATGCCCGCGCGCTCGACCCGGTCGAAGTGGCCAAGGCTGTGGCGACCGCAGGCGTCGAGTCCGGGCCCAGGTTCTTCGATCGTCATTACGAGTGCTCCGGGAGAGCATCTGCCGTTGCGGCTACGCTGATGACCGGTGTCTATCCGCGGGTTCACGGTGTCGGTGTTGCTGCTCCGGGTCGGGGGTGGTCGGGATCGACCTTGCCGGGCCTTTTGGGTGGGCGCGGATTTGAGTGCGTGACTGTCGGTCTGGCCGGGCTTGCGGGTTCGATTGTATTCAACGCGTTCGATCGAGTGGGCGAAGAAACGTTGGGCGGCGGCGGATTGCAGAACATCGAGCCGGCTGCCGTCCTGGATGGGTGGCTCGCTCGTCGTGTGGACCACCAACGACCCTTCTTCGCCTTGGTATGGGGGAGTCGTTCAGAGGGGCGAGTCGCGTCCGTGAGCGGGCTCTTCGATGTCCTCGGCAAGCAGAACCTGCTGGGCAGCACGGCGGTTCTTGCCTTGGCTTCGAACGCCCGAGAAAGGTCGGAGCTGCCTGCGGCCTTTCCGCCGCCGCCGGTGCCGCTCGTGCTCTTCCATCCCTATCGTCTGGGCGGCGAAAGCCACGTCGACTTCGTCACCGACACCGTCGACCTCTGCCCGACGGTGCTTTCACTTACGGGGCAGGATGTAGCCGATCCCTCAGGAGGCATGTATCAGGGGGTGCCGCTTGTTGCCGCGGATGGATCTGTCTCCGAACATGGTCGTCGCGCTGTGTTTGGGGATCTCGCGGATGAAAGGTCCGGGGTGCGTTGTCGCGTCGTTCACGGTGCTGGTTCCTGCTTTGCCGAGTTCGACCTCGATCCGAGCAGGAGTGGAGGCCGCCTCTCCTGGTCTCTTCTTGTGGGATTGGTGCGCGGGCCGGGGTGGCGCCGCAGGGTCCTTCGCGAGCTGGTAGCTCAGGGTTCTGCCGAGAGGGCTTCGGGGGCCGGGGGCGATTCGGCGACCGGTGGGATGAGCAGCTGGGGGCGACGTGCGATTGAGCGTTGGCTCGCGGACAGCCATGCGTTGGCTGAAAAGATCAATCGCCAGGGTTCGATGGGCGATGAGGCGGCACTCAGGGCGCGTCTGCGTGGGCTTGGGTACCTGGGATGAGAATATCGAGCGCGCCGGCGGATGTTTCGGTATTCGCAGCTGGTGTCTTGGTAGACCCGTTGTGAAGCTGACCATCGCCATTCCGTGTTTCGGGCAGCAGGGGGTGCTTCCTGAGCTGGTCGCTTCCCTCCAGCGCCTGGTCGCGGCCGAGGTCCTGATCCTCGACGACGGCAACCCGGCACCAATTGCTGAGGACTTCCTCGACCCCCGCGTGAGGGTGATCCGACACGAGGTGAACAGGGGTCTGGCCGCCGCCCGCAATACCCTGGTCCGGGAGGCTGTCGGCGACTTGGTTCTTTTTCTGGATGCGGATGTCGTGCTCGAGAAGGCGCCTGCATGGCGCCTCGACGAGTTCAGCTCTACTGCTGAGCTGGCGGCCCTCACCGGTCGTGCCGTCGAAGATGGCAGTTCTGGCCTGGCCGACCGCTGGCGCAGCTGGTTCTGGACTCAGGATCATGGCGCACGAGCGATCGATGTTGCTTTTGCCTACGGCCTGTGCTGCGTGTGGCGCCGTGCCACCGTGCTCGAGTTCGGTGGCTTCGACGAGACCCTGCGCTCGCACGGCGAGGACATCGATCTGTCTCTTAGAGCTACGGGGGCGGGGCTACGAATTGTGCACGACCCTTCACTCGTCGTGCGCCACCGGCGACGGGACACTATTGCTTCACTCCTCAGGATGGTGTGGAATCACGGCTATTATTTCAGCTTCGTCTGCCTGAGGCACTCAAGCCCGCTCTATCGGCGCGCTCTGGGCAACGCCTTCAAGTGGCTACCGACGACGGTTTACAGCAGCCTCAAGCGTCACCGGGACTTCGGGATGTTGATGGTCTCTGTGCCGGCGTGCGTCGTGTCGATTGCCGCACGGTTGTGGGCGTGGGTGCGGTGGAGAGTGTCGGCCTCCCGGAGGTGAAGCACTTCCCACCCCAGACGCATTCTGCTACCGTTTCCCGTCTGTATGGCATCGGTGCGCCTCGAGTCGTTGAAGTTGTCAGGGTTCAAGTCGTTCCCTGACGAGGTCGAGCTGACCTTTCCGGGGGCGGTGTCGGCGATCCTGGGCCCCAACGGCTGCGGTAAGTCGAACATCGTCGATGCCATGCTCTGGGTCCTGGGAGAGCAAAGCCCGTCCCTTTTGCGGCTCAAGAACATGGGCGATGTGGTGTTCTCGGGGTCTGCGAAACGTAAACCCGGCACCGTAGCGGAAATTGTGCTTGTTTTGCGGTCGCCGGACGGGAGGTGGGCCGACCGGGACGATACGCTCGAGATCCGCAGGCGCGTGCTCCGCAGCGGTCCCTCGGAATATCGGATGAACGGCAGGGTGGCGCGCCTGAAAGACGTCGTCGACGAGCTTCTGGCCGTCGGCCTCGGAACCCGTCACTACGCAATCATCGAGCAGGGTCGTGTGGGACAGGTCCTGTCCGCCCGCCCTACCGACCGGAGGGTGCTCATCGAGGAGGCGGCGGGCATCACCCGGTACAAGGCCCGAAAACGGGAGGCCGAGCTCAAGCTCGAGCATACGAAGCAGAATCTCCTTCGTCTCGAGGACGTGATCGGCGAGGTCACCCGGTCCTTGCGCCAGCTCAAGAAACAGGCTCGGCAGGCACAACGGCACGAGGAGATGCGCCAGGAACTTGCCGGCCTGCTCCGTCAGATCCATATCATCGAGGCCCATGAGCTCGCCGGTCGCCGGGCCGGGGCGATGCGCGATCGTGCTCGAAGCCAAAACGAGGTTGCGGCTGCAGCCGCCGCACTGGGTGGGGTGGAGGCCGATCTTGTTGCTCTGCGCAAGGAGCTCGAGAACGCTCGCGGCGTCGTCGAGGAGGCTCGTGCCGAGGTTGCCCGGCTCGAGACCTCTCGTGAGCGGTTGGAAGCGTTTCTTGAGCGCTCGGCCGATCTCCTCGACACCCTGCGAGAATCTTTGGAACTCAATAGGCGGGACGCCGCAGCGGTGACCGAGAGTCGGCGAAAAAACGAGGTGCTTCTCGCCGAGGCGATCGGCGGTCTCGAAGCCTGCCGCGCCAACCTCGAAGAAACACGGTCTCAGCTCGAGAAGGCGCAGGCTACCGAGACTGCGGCTCGCGCCGCTCTCGAGGGGAAGGAGACGGAATCGGGCCGTTTCCGCGAAGACATGCTGCGCACCATCTCGAGCCTGACGACCAGTCGCAATCGTCTGGGAGATCTCGAACGCGAGCAAGACAGGGTCGCGTATGCAGGCGGCCAGCTCGAGCAGGAAAGTGAGCGGATCGACGCCAGACGCCAAGAGGTCGGCCAACGGCACGCGGAAGCCGTCGAGGCGTGCAGGAAGGCCCTGCAGGGCGTCACGTTACTCGAGGAGAGGCGTGCCGGGCTGGTTGAACAGCGGGCACGGCTCCGTGAATCGTCACAGGTCAGCAAACAGGCCGCAGAGAGCTTGACCCATGAGACCTGGGAGCTCCGTCACCGCCTGGTGGGGGTGGAGCGGGAGCTGGCCCGCCACGCCGCGGCGTTGGACAGGTTGAGCACGGTGCTTCCGGAAGAGGCGATTGTTGGTCAGGTCAGTGCTTTTCTTCACCCCGATGAAGGGGCGGCGGCAACGCTCGACCGGGTATGGGCCGAGTGGCTCGAGCTTCCGGTGGTCAACGCGGATGCGGTGGAGAATGGTTGTTTGCAGCGTCTGTCGTCGCTCGAGGAGCGCATTCGACTGGTTCTGGCCGAGCCGGCGCCGGCGCCCGTCCCGTGGCCAGACCTTGAAGGCGCCGAGTCACTACTCGAAGCCGCCGGCATCGCGGATGCGGACAGGCCATGGATGCTCCGCGCTTTGCCCCCGGCCTACCGATGCCCGGATCGAGAGCGGGCACGCGCGCTCAGCACCGCTCATCCCGAAGTCCTGATCGTTGATGGAGAGGACGTCGTGTGGTGGGGACAGGTTGTGGAGCCGGCCTCAGCGGCGATCCGCAGGAAGGGCGGGCTCGCGCTGAGGGCGGAGTGTGCAGAGCTCAAGGCAGGAATCCGGGACGCAGCAGACCGGGCGGAAGAATCGAGCACCCGCCATCGAGAGCTCGCCGGCGCCCTGGAGAAGGTCGAGGAGGAGCTCAGCGAGGTTGATCGCGAGGTCGTGCGAGCTGAAGAAAGCCGGGCGCGGACATCGGCGGTGGAGGAGAGTCTCAGCGGGGAGCTCGAGCGTATTGAGAAGGAAGCAGGGGCTCTGGCCAGGGAACGGGAGCGGATCGACCGGTCAAAGACCCAGCTCTCCGAAAAAAGAGAGCGCCTACAGGCCGAGGTCCATGCCCTCGAGGTGAGGAGCCGCGAGCTCGAAGAGGGCCTGGAGATGGCCACTATTGACCTCGATGCGGCGCGTGAGGTTCGCGGGGAGGCGTTGCGGAGCCTGGACCGCTGTCGGGCGGAGGAACGATTGGCTTCGGAGCGTACGGCCGCGGCGGCTCGAGAGCATCAAAGGCTTCTCACCGAAGATAAATTGCTCGAGGGGCGGGAGACGACCCTCGCCGGACAACGGCAGGAGTTCGGGCAGAGTCTCGATACAACCGAGAACGAGATCGTATCCTCGCGGTCGCGGCTGGTCGAGGAACAGGGTCTTCTCGCATCGTTTCGCGATCGCGAACGCCAACAGGCAGAAGCCGTCGACGAACGCACTCGACGGGTTGCGCGGTTCGAAGAGGACGTTCGCAAACGGCGGGACCACCACGATGCGGAAAGGGAGCGTCTCCATACCGTGGACCTCGAGGTCCAGGCGGTCGAGAGCGAGTGGGCGCGTTTGCGGGACGCCTGTCTCGGTGACCTCAGTGTGAGTCCGGAGGCGCTCGTCGACAACGAGGAACCTGGCGAAACTCCCGTCGAGGAGCTCAGTACGCGGAGCGAAGCATTGAAGGAGAAGCTCGATCGCCTCGGACCCGTCAATCTCCTGGCCCTCAAGGAGGTCGACGAGCTCGGCGACAGGGCAGCCTTCCTCAAGGAGCAAAGGCGGGATCTCGTCGAGGCACTTGGCAGCCTCGATGAGACGATCAAAGAGATCGACGGGACGTGCACTGAAAGATTTCTCGCCACCTTCGAGAAGGTCAACACAGTCTTTGGCGAGACATTCTCCCATCTCTTCGGCGGCGGCACCGCGCAGCTGGATCTCGTGGACGAGGACGATCCGCTCGAGTCCGGCCTCGATATCGCCGCCCAACCGCCGGGAAAAAAGAACCAGTCGGTGCAGTTGCTGTCGGGGGGAGAAAAGGCCCTCACTGCGCTCGCTTTGCTGATCGCCCTCTTCAGGATCAAACCGTCGCCGTTCTGTATTCTCGACGAGGTCGACGCGCCGCTCGACGATGCCAATGTCGAACGGCTTGCCGAGCTGGTGCAAACCATGACGGATCGTACCCAGTTCGTCATGGTCACTCATAACCGACGCACGATGCAGCGCGCCGACGTGCTCTACGGTGTGACCATGGAGGAGCCCGGTGTTTCGAAGGTCGTATCCGTGAGGATGGAGAGCTGAGTGTCAATCCGCATTATTCGTGAAGGCTCTGCATTGAAACGATTTTGTTGTGCCTTGCGCCTCAGGCGCAGAACCTTCACGAATAATGTGTTTTGTGGGTCACACGGTCCAGGCAGACCCTAACGCTTCATGATCGAGTCGAGAATCATCATGAAGGCAGCCTGTTGCTCGGGCTCTGCCTTTTCGATGACGGCGAGGCACTCGGTCGAGTCGAATGCCTCGTGAAGCCGGTCTGCCGAGTGTGATGAGGTGATGATGATCCGCTTGGGGTTGACTCCGGCGGCAGCTGCCGCCTGAAAGACCTCCTTACCATCCATCTCCGGCATCTCCCAGTCGAGGAGCATGAGGTGGATGTCGGGTCCGAGTACGGTGACCGCCTCTACCGGGTTGGTAAAGGTCTCGACAGCGGCCCTTTCGCCGTAGCGGTTCTCCAGCATGCGCTGCCACATGGCGCATTGAAAAGGGGAATCATCGACGACGACCACCCGCCTCGCGACCCGCGGACTGTTCATCAATGCGAGGATACACCGGCTGCGCCGGTTAAACACTCGGTTCTAATGGCAGACAGTCGAACCCGAGGGTCGCGACCTCACCGCACAGGGCCGAGGCGTCGAGGTTTCGGCCGGTGATGATGGCCTGTGCGGCGCCGAGGTCAACGGTGACCTCTTCGACGCCCTCGCACTCGGCGATGGCGCGGCTGACGGCCTCGACGCAGCCGTTGCACCGCATTCCTTTGACCGTCAGAGTGATGCGATCTGCTTCCATTCCGATTTCCTCCTCCGGATCCAGGCGCCGTCTGGGCCATAAGGCGGCCGCGAGCACAAAGATCAGTGCTACCGAGCAGACCTCGCGCAGTCCGAAAGCCCCTTCCTGCGCGTGATGCGTATGGCCCACAATAGAGGCTGTCGATGGCAGAGCAAGGCTTTCGACATCCACAACCGTGTCCACCACCAGACCGGTTGCCACGGCGCCGATCACCACCGTAACGAGGTAGATGGTGGCGGTCTTGCGGCCGAGTACCCGAAGGATCGTCGTCAGAGCGGTGGCGTTGGTTGCCGGCCCGGTGATGAGAAAGACGAGCGCTGCCCCAGGAGACAGTCCGGCGCCGATCAGGCTGGCGGCAATCGGGGTCGAGGCGGTGGCACAGACGTAGAGCGGGACCCCGACCCCTATGGCAACGAGGTAGGGCAGGACTCCGCCACCGAGAAGGCCCTCCAGTGAGCGAGGACCGAGGAAGGCGCCGATAACCCCAGATAGCAACAGGCCGATGACCAAAGCCCGGCCAATGTCGCGCGGCAGAGTCACGAAGCCGTAGCGGAGCGCCCGCGCGAGGACGTTCTGCCGGCCTTTGTGCGGAGTACAGCAATCCGGCGAAGCGCAGGCGTCTGAGGTGCCGTTGGTGGCCGCTGCTGGCTCGTCGGGGTCGGCGATCTGGACCACGGCGCCCCCGAAAATCCCGGTCACGAAGGCGGCGAGCGGCCGGATGACCGCGACAACCGCATCAAGACTTACGGTCTGCTCAGAGACGACTACCGTAGAATCGTCGAGAACATTTCGAACGTTCGCGCGGTTCCGATGCGTGAGCTTCGTTTCGAGTTGCGCCTGGGAAACCGCACTGCAGATTCAAAACTCGTCG
>CAZCEX010000068.1:0-12855 GCA_964497785.1 uncultured Thermoanaerobaculia bacterium
TCGAGACCTACCTCGCCTTCGCACCGGCCGGGTTTCGTTCCTTTCTGATGGCCATGCCTCTGTGGATGCGTCAGAAGCTGCACCTGCCCAGGGAAATCCGCAAGGGCCTGCACGGCAGGTACTCAAAACGCATCGTCTTCTGCGAGCACCACGAGTCGCATGCCGCGTCCGCGTTCTTTCCGTCACCCTTCGACGAGGCCGCTCTCTTGACCTTCGATGGCGTCGGCGAGTGGGCTACCTTGAGCTGGGGCACGGGCCAGGGTCATCGCATCGACTTGGGCCACGAGCTGCGTTTCCCCCATTCCATCGGGCTGCTGTACTCGGCCTTCACCTACTTCTGCGGCTTCAAGGTCAACTCGGGGGAGTACAAGCTGATGGGCCTTGCGCCGTATGGGACACCGCGCTACGCGGATCTCATCCTCGAAAAGATCATGGATCTCAAGGACGACGGTTCCTTTCGGCTCGACATGCGCTACTTCAACTACTGTCAGGGCCTGACCATGACATCGAAGGCCTTCGACGCTCTCTTCGGCGGCCCACCGCGCGCCCCCGAGTCCGACCTCACCCAGCGGGAGATGGACCTCGCCGCTTCGATCCAGAAGGTGACTGAAGAGGTGATGCTGCGGACCGTGCGCCATGTGCACGACCAGACCGGGATGGATAATCTCTGTTTGGCAGGTGGCGTCGCCCTGAACTGTGTTGGCAATGGCCGCATCCTGCGCGAAGGTCCGTTCGAAAACATCTGGATCCAGCCCGCCGCGGGCGATGCCGGCGGCGCCCTCGGGGCCGCGCTCTTCGTCTGGCACCAGCTCCTCGATCATCCGCGCGAGCCCCGGCAGGCCGACACACAGGTCGGGTCCCTGCTCGGACCACGCTTCAGCAATACCGAGATCCAGTCATTTCTCGAGGACGTGGGCGCTGTCTTCAAACGAGCTGACGACGAAGAAACGCTGTGCGCCACAGTGGCCGAGCTCATCGAAAATGAACACGTCATCGGTCTCCTCCAAGACCGCATGGAGTTCGGACCACGAGCCCTCGGCTGCCGTTCGATCATCGGCGACGCGCGCAGCTCCAAGATGCAGTCGGTCATGAACCTCAAGATCAAGTTTCGCGAGAGCTTCCGGCCTTTCGCCCCGATCGTGATGCGGGAGCGGGTGCACGAGTTCTTCGAGATGCGCGAGGAGGAGGACAGCCCCTACATGCTGCTGGTCGCCCCGGTGCGTGAAGAAAAGAGGATCGACCACAGCGAAACGAATCAGGGACTCGACAAGCTGAAGGCCATTCGATCGCAGATCCCCGCCATCACCCACGTCGATTACTCCGCCCGAGTTCAGACTGTCGACTCCGTCCGCCACCCCCGCCTGCACCGCATCATGAAGGCCTTCGAGGAACGCACCGACTGTCCGGTGCTCATCAACACTTCCTTCAACGTCCGTGGGGAGCCGATCGTCTGCTCCCCCGCAGACGCCTACCACTGCTTCATGAATACCGACATGGATGTACTCGTACTCGAGGACTTCATCCTGATGAAGTCCGACCAGCCACACGCATCCCGTAGCGAGAGAGACGCCTACCTCTCGCAGTTTGCACTGGACTGAGACATGGCCGTTATCGAGATCAACCGCAACCCTTCCCGCAAGGAGCTGAACCAGTTCGGTTTCATCTGGTTGGGCTTCCTCATCCTCTTTGGGCTGCTCGCCTGGTTCAAGCTCGAGAGCCACACTGCAGCCACGGTCATATGGTTGTTGGCCATCGTCGTTCCCGTCATCGGGTGGCTCGTGCCGGCGTTCATGAAGGTGGTCTTTCTGGGTCTGTCCTACGCCGCCTTCCCGATCGGCTTCGTCGTCTCCCACGTCGTTTTGGCGGCGGTCTACTACCTCGTTCTCACCCCAATCGGGCTCGTGATGCGTCTGTTCCGCTATGATCCTATGAGCAGGGCACTCGAGCCCGATAGGTCGAGCTACTGGATCGAGCGGGAACCACAGCCCGATCCCAAGCAGTACTTCAGACAGTATTGAGGCCAACATGAACGAGAAGAAAAACGAGTTCGAGCGTGAAGCCGAAGCCGAGGACATGAGCTTCCTGGCCGAGTTCTGGGACTTCCTGAAGCACAACAAGAAGTGGTGGTTGACGCCGATCATCGTCGTGCTACTGCTTGTCACCCTCCTGATCGTGCTCTCCGGCTCCGCGGCGGCGCCGTTCATCTATACGTTGTTTTGATCTCTGGGATGGAGTTCGACGCGGCCACGGCCTCGGGCTCGGGCAGCGCCATTGTGCAAGAGGCGACCAACCACCGCGCCGCTGTCCCGACACAATGACGTATCTGGCACCGCCGCCGGAAGGATTGGCGTGGCTCTCTGTTCTTTCCCGATCCGAAAGATGCGCAGAGCGCATCCATTCCGATCCTCGACCGGTTTTTACCATGTCTTCAAAGCTCTGAGATCCTACGAAAAACCGATCGAGGATCGGATCGTATAGACTATCGGCTCTGCTTGGCGGAGCTTTATCCAGTTCTGAAAGGGGAACGCATGACAATTCGTCTCTTGAAAACAGCCGTGCTCACGGCACTGGTCCTGGGATGCGCCGGCCTGGCCCTTGCCGCTGACATAGCCCAGGTGCCGGTCAAGGAGCACACTCTCGCAAATGGCATGAAAATCCTGATGGTCGAACGCCACGATGTACCGAGCATCTCGGTGGGGTGGACCGCACACGTCGGCTCGGCAAACGAGGACACCGGCGCCACCGGAATCGCCCACCTCTTCGAGCACATGATGTTCAAAGGATCAAAAACAATCGGTACCACCGATGCCGCAAAAGAGCTCGAGATTATGGCTCGACTCGACGAAGTCCGCGGGCAGATGGAAGCCGAGTACACCGCACTGCGGGAAGCCAAGAGGCGGGGTGAGGTCGAGGGTTCCATCTACCTGCCCGAGAACCGCACCGAACGCCTGGTAGAGCTCTTCGAACAGATGAAGGTGCTCCAGGACGAGCAACACGAGTACATCGTCAAGGACGAGCTTGACCAGATCTACACGGAGCTCGGCGCCTCGGGGCTCAACGCGTTCACCAACCAGGACATGACGACCTATATCATCACGGTGCCGGCGAACAAGATCGAGCTCTGGTTCTGGATGGAGTCCGAGCGTCTGCTCAACGCCGTTTTCCGAGAGTTCTACTCCGAACGCGACGTTGTGCGCGAGGAGCGCCGCATGCGGGTCGAGTCCGACCCGACGGCCAAGTTCGAGGAGCAGTACGACTCGATGTTCTGGAACGCCTCCCCCTACCACCACCCGGTCGTCGGCTGGCCTTCGGACGTCGAGTCCATCTCCCGCCAGCAGGCGAACGACTTCTTCGCGACCTACTACGCGCCCAACAACATCACGGCGGCGATCGTCGGCGACTACGACACCGCCGAGGTCCTTGCTCTCGCCGAGAAGTACTTCGGCCGCATCCCGCGGGGCGAAAAAGCGCCGCCCGAGGTGGTGACCGAGGAGCTCGACCAGCTCCAGGAACGTCGCATGACCGCCGAGGCCGACACCAACCCGTCGGTCCAGATAAGGTGGCGTACGGTCGGCTTCGTGAACAAAGACCAGCACGCTCTGGACGTCATGTCGGCCATCCTCAGCGACCGCACCGGGCGTTTCTACAAGTCACTCGTCGAAGACAAGGAACTGGCGACCGGCGAGCCCTATGCGTACGGCAACTCGCTGCGACTCGACGGAATGTTCGAGATCGGCGCCGAACTCGCGGACGGCGCGTCCCACGATGCTGTCGAAGCAGCCCTGCTCGCCGAGGTCGAGGCCCTCAAGAACGAGCCTGTTCCCGAACGCGAGCTGCAGAAGGTCAAGAACCAGTTCCTCGCCAACTCCTACCGCCGACTGCAGTCGAACTTCTTCCTGATGATTCAGCTGCTCATCTACGACGCCATGGGCGATTGGACCTACCTCAACACGTCATCGGCCGCCGTCGAGGCAGTCACGGCTGCGGACGTGCAGCGGGTCGCGAAGACCTACTTCACCGACAACGGCCGCAATACCCTCTGGTACCTGCGCAAGGCCGGCACGGATGAAGATCCCGATCTCGCCGGTCTCGAAGGACAGGCGAAGCAGATGGCCAAACAGATGATCTCCCAGATCGTCGTCGAAGAGGACGCCGCCAAGCTGCAGATGTTCCAGACCCAGATGCAGACCAGCCTCAGCCAGGCGCCCGAGCAGTTCAAGCCGGCGATGGAGGTCGTCCTCAAAAAGATCCAGGACCGCCTGACCGAGCTCGCGGACGGAGGTGAAGAGTAATGCGCAAGACGCTGTTTGTTGCTGTGGTGCTGGTGGCAATCGCGACCGGCCTCGCCCAGGCGGGCGACATCGTCGACCGCCCAGAAAAACTGACTTTCCCCGATCTCTCGTTCGACGTTCCGGACGCCGATTCAATGCGTTTCAAGCTTGCCAACGGAACTCCGGTCTACATCAAAGAGGATCACCAGCTGCCGTTGGTCGACATCTCCATCCATTTCCGCGGCGGCCGCTACATGGTTCCGCGAGAAAAGGCCGGCCTCACGCAACTGATCTCGGACGCCTGGCGCAGCGGCGGCGCCGGCGACCTCACGGCTCAGGAGCTCGACGAGACCCTCGACTTCCTGGCGGCTAACCTGCGCGCCAACATCGGCGATGTCTCGGGCACCGTGTCCCTCAACGTCATGAGCAAGGACGTCGACGAGGCGATGGGCCTCATGATGGATTTGCTGACCCGCCCCCGCTTCCAGGATGACCGTTTCGCCAAGGCCAACGACGACCTCCTGCAAGCCATGAAGCGACGCAACGATGACACCGCCAACATCGAACGCCGCGAGTGGGACCACCTGATCTACGGCGACGATTACTGGGAGACCTTCCTGCCGACGACGGCGACTCTCGAAACGATCACAATTGACGACTGCAAGGCGATGGTGGCGAAGCTCGTGCGGGCCGACAACATCGTCGTGGCGATCGCCGGGGACATCACCCGGGACGAGGCGCGAACCCTGCTCGACGCCACCATCGGCACCCTGCCGAAGCTCGAGCAACCCCTGCCCACCATCCCACAGCCCGAGCACACGCCCGAACCGGGCGTCTACGTCGTCAACAAAGCCGACGTCAACCAGGGGCGGGTGCGCATCGGCCACCTCGGCTACCGACTCGGCCATCCAAGAGCCTTCGACCTGATGGTCGGCAACGACATCCTCGGCGGCGGTGGATTCACCGCCCGCATGATGAAGAAGATCCGCTCCGACGAGGGCCTTACCTACGGCGCCTACTCGCGACTTTCTTTCCCGGTCACCATTCCGGGCACATTTGCGGCGACTTTTCAGTCCAAATCCTCGACCTGCGCCTACGCAGCCGAGCTCACCTTCGAGCTCATCGAGAGCATGCGCACGGCACCGCCGACAGAGGAAGAGCTCACCACATCGAAGGTTTCCTTCATCGAGACCTTTCCTCGCACCTTCGAGTCTTCGACGCGGACGGCCAACCTCTTCGCCCGGGGCGAGCTGCTCGGCCGGGCCAAGGACTACTGGCAGACCTACCGCGACAACGTGGCCAAGGTCACCGGCGAGACCGTCCAGGAGGCCATGAAGACGGACCTCCATCCCGACAAGATGATTGTGCTCGTCGTCGGCAACGTCGAAGAGATCATGGCCGGCCACCCGGACCACGAGTCTCGAATGACCGACTTCGGCACGATCACGACGCTTCCGCTTCGCGATCCGCTGACCCTGGAGCCCATCGCCGAGTAGAACCCGCCACCCATTCTACGCACCAGCCCGGGCCGAAAGGCCCGGGTTTTCTTTTCCGGGGCTTCCATCGTTGCGGGGTTCTCTGCCGCTTCTGGGCCGCGCCCAGCTCGTCATTCCGCGTCAAAGCCGCTGGTGGACAGGGGCGGCATCTCATGACAAACACAGGAACAGCGGCTGCAGCGTACGACGCCGGTCGAGGTTCCTCTCCGCAGGCGGGACGCCTGCTCCCACCAGAACAGTCGTCACCCTTGGTGGCCACAGGCGTCTGGTATCCAAAATCCGGCATCTGGCATCCGGAAGGCCACCCAACCCTTGCACTACCTGCCATCCCGTAGCACAATAGCCGCGCCTTTTGGCGCGGCGCGTCAAAAGCAAGAAATCGAGGAGGAGACATGAAGGTCCACGAGTATCAAGGTAAGGAGATTCTCGCGCGCTACGACGTGCCGGTCCCGCGAGGCATTCTCATCACAAACGCCTCGGAGGCCCGTGCGGCCGCCGAAGAGCTCGGCGGGCGGGTCGTCGTCAAGGCGCAGATTCACGCCGGCGGACGCGGTAAGGGCGGTGGAGTCAAGCTCGCCGACAATGCGGACCAAGCTGTAGAGCTGGCCGAGCAGATCCTCGGCATGACCCTCGTCACCAAGCAGACCGGGCCAGAAGGCCGTTTGGTTCGGCGGGTTCTCATCGAAGAGGCCCTACCCATCGAGCGAGAGCTCTACCTGGGCATCGTGCTCGATCGTGAAGAGGGATTCCCGTGCATGATGGCGTCGAAGTTCGGCGGCATGGAGATCGAAGAGGTCGCGGAAGAAAACCCGGACGCGATCCTCAAAGCTTGGTTCGACCCGGACGTCGGTCTCCACCCCTACCTGGCCCGTAAGTTGGCCTTCGGTCTCGGCCTCGAGGGCCCGGCGTTCAAGGCCGGCATCAAGTTCATGAGCGCTCTCGCGCGCGCCTATGCCGACACCGACTCGTCCTTGGCCGAGATCAACCCGTTGATCACCACCACCGACGGCCGGGTGATCGCGCTTGACGCCAAGATCGGCTTCGACGACAGCGCCCTCTTCCGCCACAAGGACATCCTCGGCATGCGTGACACCGACGAAGAGGAACCGCTCGAGGTCAGGGCGTCGGAGTTCGACCTCAACTACATCAAGCTCGACGGAAACATCGGCTGCATGGTCAACGGCGCCGGCCTGGCGATGGGGACCATGGACATCATCAAGTTCTACGGCGGAGAGCCGGCGAACTTCCTGGACGTCGGCGGCGCCGCGTCCGAGGAGCGCGTCACCGAGGCGTTCAAGATCCTGCTCTCCGATAACAACGTCAAGGGCGTGCTCGTCAACATCTTCGGCGGTATCGTGCGCTGCGACATGATCGCGCGCGGTGTGATCGCGGCGGCCAAGACCACCGGATTGAGCCTTCCCCTGGTCGTTCGCCTCGAAGGCACGAATGTCGACGAAGGCAAACGCCTGCTGAACGAGTCCGGCCTCGATCTCATCGTCGGCGACGGCATGGCCGACGGCGCGAAGAAGATCGTCAACGCCGTGGCCGGAAACTGAGGAGGCAGCTATGAGTATCTGGGTCAACAAAGACACCAAGGTCGTCGTTCAGGGCCTGACCGGCACCGAAGGCCGATTCCACGCCGAGAAATGCCGCGATTACGGAACGCAGATCGTCGCCGGTGTGACGCCGGGCAAGGCCGGGCAAGAAGTCGACGGCGTTCCGGTCTTCAATACCGTCGAAGATGCGGTCGTCACGACTGGCGCGGACGCGTCGCTGATCTTCGTACCGCCCCCATTTGCCGCCGATGCAATCCTCGAGGCTGCAGACGCCGGCATCGAGACCGTTATCTGCATCTCCGAAGGCATCCCGGTGCGCGACATGGTTCGCGTGCAGCGCATCCTTCAGGGCCTGCCCACGCACCTCATCGGGCCGAACTGCCCGGGCATCATCACACCCGGCGAGACCAAGATCGGCATCATGCCGGCCCACATCCACCAGAGCGGCGGCGTCGGCGTCGTCTCGCGCTCCGGGACCTTGACCTATGAGGCCGTCGGCCAGCTCACCAACCTCGGTCTCGGCCAGTCGACCGTGCTCGGTATCGGCGGCGATCCTCTGCCGGGCACCAACTTCATCGACTGTTTGCAGGCCTTTGAAGAAGACGACAAGACCGTCGGCATTGTTATGATCGGCGAGATCGGCGGAACGGCCGAAGAGGACGCAGCGGAGTTCGTCGAGAATTTTGTCACCAAGCCCGTGGTGGCGTTCATCGCCGGCCAGACGGCCCCTCCGGGACGCCGCATGGGCCACGCCGGCGCCATCATCTCCGGCGGCAAAGGCACCGCGGCCGACAAGATCAAGGCGCTCGAAAAGGCAGAAATCGCCGTCTGCCCCACCCCCGCCGAAATCGGCCAGACCATGAAGAA
Source organism: uncultured Thermoanaerobaculia bacterium (assembly GCA_964497785.1). Classification (GTDB taxonomy): domain Bacteria; phylum Acidobacteriota; class Thermoanaerobaculia; order Thermoanaerobaculales; family Sulfomarinibacteraceae; genus CAZCEX01. Next base: position 8,191 of record CAZCEX010000068.1, read on the forward strand.
CCTCATCGACGCCCTGCCGCTCGTCTGAGCGTTCATTACAACGACACAACGGCCCGGCTCTTGAGCCGGGCCGTTTTTTGTCCTGGAACCTGCATGCATCCGATTTTTCCCCCGAGTTCGCCATCGCCGACAGCACGAGTAACGAGACCGATCCTGCCCTTGCCCTCTCAACCACCAGTGATCGATTCCTGGTGACCTGGTCGGACGACACGCCTGGAGCCAATCTTCGAGTGCGGGGGGCGTACGTGAGCTCGGACACAATGACCGCCGGCGTGCCCGCCACGCTCGCCGACCACCCTTCGGCGCACCGCTACCCGGCGAACCTGGCCTGGGAGTACTGGTGATGATGGGATCACGTTCAATCCTGCGGTTGCGGGGGGCCAAGCCGGCTGGATGGTGGCATGGGAGGCTCGCGATCAGTACTCGTACGACTACGACATCATGGGTCGGTCGGTCTACCGACTCTTCGCCGACGGTTTCGAGGACGGTACGGGCGTGTGGTCGGTCGTCTCTCCGTGACCGGCGAAAGCTACAAACCTGAAGTCGGCGCGGTCAGAACGAGCGTCAAATACTCCTCGAGCCACCGCTCCCGGACCAGATTGCAACCGAGACTGGTGAACTCCTCCCGGACAGGGAAGGCGTACTCCCAGGCGATTCCGGAGAGCACGATAGGCGCCGTCGGGCCCGCGGCCGCAACGATGGACTCGGCGAGCTCGAGCAGCAGATCGCCGTGCAGATTGGCAAGCACCAAGCCGTAACCAGCCGGTTTCACCGCATCGAGCGGACCGAGTACAACGGCGATCCTGTCGCCGAGCTGATTGAGGCATGCCGACCGTCGTGTCGTCACAGCGGCCTTGGCACTGATATCGACACCCACAGCACAATCGGCGCCGAGGCGAAGTGCGGCGAGAGCGAGGATTCCCGTGCCGCAGCCGACGTCGAGCGCCCGCATTCCGTCGAAAGGGGCAAGCTCCTCGAGCTCCTCGAGGCAGCTCGCCGTCGTCTCGTGCTCGCCTGAGCCGAATGCCCCCAGGGGAACGACGAGGTCGATGGTCGGGTCCACGGAATGCGGCAGGCCCCCGGGAGGCACGATGCGCCACGATCTCCCGATACGCAGAGGCGTTCGCAACCCATTCGTCTCGCTCATCGCGTCATGATAGCACCGGCTCAAAAATCCCTACTCGAATGCAACGACCGAAAGATCCGGGCGTGCTGTGCGACAATCGTAGAAAATCAGCTTCGACCGGTTCGGGCAGAGTTTGCGAACCAGGTCGCGAGGAGGCATCATGAGATTCAGAAGCTCGCCAAACTGTTTCGTCATTGCATGTGCACTGGTCGCGCTAACACTTCCTTGCTTGGACCCCAACCCGGTAGGCGCCGACGACGGCCAAGGGATCACTGCGGCTGAGCTCGAACGGCTCGGACTCGATGAGCCGGCGCCACCGGAGACCGTGTCGAGGGCCATCAAGTCCGGATCTCGGGCGTTGGTCGCGGCCACGGTCGTCGTCTCGGAAGGGGACCTGCCACCCGGCGCCCCGGGCGGTGTCACCAACCTGAACTCTCCCTTCACGAACGGCAATGGCGAGGTCGGGTTCACCGGCAGTGCAGGCGAGAACTTCGTCTGGTTCGACGCCGGTATCACCTGGCTGAGTAGCGACGCCCTGCCCAGCAACACCCTCGCCGGTGGCGAGGGCACCATGGGGGTGGGAGACAACGGAGAGTTCATCTACAGTCCCTCGATCGACGGCAACGACGGCGTCTGGACGCACAACGGCGCCCTGCTCGCCGACGGCGACCCGGCGCCCGGCTACTCCCCGCCGGCTCTCAATACCTTCAACAGCCGCCCGACCATGCTGCCGAGCGGCGCTGCCTACTGGGTCGCGGGCGTGAATTACAGCGGGGGCACGAGCACCGAAGGCCGGGTACTCTATATGTCGAGCGACTCGACCCCGGGTTCAACCACGCCCGTGCTGGCTTCCGGCGACATGGTGGGCGGCCTTCCCATCAACAGCGGCTCGAGCGGTATCGACTTCGACTACCAGATTGCCGACGACGGCGGCCACCAGATCAACGTTCTTCTCCTCGACACCGGGTCAACAACCAACGACGGGATCGTCTACGTTGACGGCTCCGTTGTCGCAACAGAAGCCAGTCCTTCGGGCGACGGCGACAACTGGGACAACTTCGACGTCGTCACCATCAACAACGACGGCGACTACCTGTTCTCGGGCGATACCGATGGTCCGACGACCAGTGACGAGTTCATCGCTTCGAATGGAGCGATCGCCCTCCGGGAAGGGGACGTTGTCGCCGGAGTCACCTTGACGAGCAGCGCCACGGTCAATGCGATGAGCCTCAACAACCTCGGCCAGGTCGCCTACACCTGGAGCATCAGCGGCGGCACCGAAATCCTCTTCTTCGCCTGCGACGCCTCCGACCTCGTCGGCAGCTCTGTCGAGCTCCTGCGCACCGGCGACGGGCTCGATCTTGATGGCGGAGGGACACAGGACGCTCTCGTCACCGATTTCAACGCATCGACCGCCATCGGACCCGGTCTGTGGCTGGCGGAGGACGGTCAAGTCTTCGTCGAGCTCGACATCGACCTCGGTAACGGAGATCTCGAAGCGATCGTCGCCCTCGATGCACCCTCCTGCGCCATCGACCACCTCGTCATCAACGAGATCGACTACGACCAGGATGGGACCAACGACGCAGAGTTCATCGAGATCTTCAACGGGACCGGCGCCGGAGTCAGCCTCAACGGCCTCACGGTCCAGCTGGTCAACGGCACCGGGGGCGGGGCCAGCGTCTACCAAACGATCCCGCTGCCGGACACGACCCTGGCGAACGACGACTACTTCGTCATCTGCGGCAACGCCGCGACGGTCGTCAACTGCGACCTCGACGTCGTACCAGATACGAACTTGATCCAGAACGGCGCCCCGGACGCCGTCGCCCTCGTTGACCCGACCGGAGCGCTGGTCGATACCGTCAGCTACGAAGGCGACACCGGCGCCCCCTATACCGAAGGCTCGGGTGTCGGGCTCGAGGACGACCCGAACATCTTTTATTTCGGCATCTCGCGCTACCCCAACGGCATTGATACCGACGTCAACAACAGCGACCTGTCGGGACGCTGCCACTCGCCCGGCATGCCGAACCTGGACACCACAGGTGACTGTCTTCCGGTCCCGGTCGAGCTGATGACGCTCACGGTCGAATAACTCGAAGCGGCGGCCGAGGGCTGGAGCTTCCCGATGGAGAGCTTTGATATGGGGGCGGATTCGACCCGCCCCCCTCAGACCTTCGGTCTGCGCTCTTGCGCCTTTGCCTTGAATGCGTTCCGTGCTTGTTCGGCTACGGTTTCTCACAAGAACCGAATGTGGTCGGCTGCCCGGAAACGTCGAAGTCACGTTGTTCAGCTCAGGTTTCTCGGGTAGCCTTGAACGTACAAACAAATGCCCGTCAAGGCTCTGCGGCCCGAATCGGCCCGCGCCGCTCACAGGTATTGGAAGGAGTTTGTAATGGAGTTCAAAAACTTCGAAAACGTGCATCACATGTTGACCAATACCATCGAAAAATGGGGAAACCAGGATGCTTACCGTTGGATTCTAGATTCCCGCGAGACCGACAGCGTCACCTGGAAAGAGTTCGGGGATCAGGTGCACCGGGTGGGCAAGAGCCTGATGGCCCTGGGAATCGACAAGGGCGACAAGGTCAATATCTTGAGCTACACCTGCTACCGGTGGGTCCTGACCGACGTGGGCTGTGCGTCGATCGGTTCCTGTGCCGCGGGAATCTACCAATCATTGTTGCCCGACGACATCAAGTACATCGTCAACCACTCGGACGCGGTTCTGGTTTTTGCTGAGGACGAGGGACTGCTGGAGAAACTTCTGGAGATTCGCGACGAAATCCCGGCTGTTCGAAAGGTCATCCTGTTTTCCGGAAACCCACCGAGTGATGATTGGGTGCTGAGCTACGAGGATTTCCTCGAACTCGGCGCCGACATTTCAGCTCAGGCATTGGAAAAGAGAATCGCCGGGGTCGGCCCCGAGGACGTGGCGACCATCGTCTATACCTCTGGAACCACCGGCATCCCCAAGGGCGCCGTTCTGACCCACGACAACCTCACCTTCACGCCGCAGTCAGTTCGTGGCTCAACCCAGATCCTCGACGGTGACGAGACCTTTCTCTTCCTGCCCCTGGCCCATATCTTCGCCCGGACTCTGGTATTCAGCGCCCTGGTTGCAGGGATTTCGACCACGTTCGCCCGCAGCATGGACACCATCGTCGAGGACTTTCAAATCGCTCGGCCCCATTGGTTTCCGAGCGTTCCCAGGATCTTCGAAAAGGTCTACTCAAGAATCATCTCAGGGGCCGAAGCCAAAGGCGGCGTCGCCCTGGCGATCTTCAGATGGGCGGTCTCGGTAGGCGACCGCGTCAGCAACCTCAAGCTCGCACGCAAACCCATCCCCTTCTTTTTGTCCCGCCAATACGCCCTGGCCACCAAGCTGGTTTTCTCAAAGGTCCAGGCTGCCCTCGGCGGGCGGGTGCGCTGGTGCATCAGTGGCGCCGCCCCTCTTGACCCTTCGATCGCCAAGTTCTTCCACGCCGCGGGAATTCTGATCGTTGAAGGTATCGGCATGACCGAGAATACCTCCT
>CAZCEX010000069.1:0-12834 GCA_964497785.1 uncultured Thermoanaerobaculia bacterium
CGGTTACACCTCGAGACTCAGCAGAAACCCAACAAAAAACGCCACCCGAGAGGGTGGCGTTTGCGTTCAAAACAAGTGGCGCGCCGGACAGGATTCGAACCTGTAACCTCCTGATCCGTAGTCAGGTGCTCTATCCAATTGAGCCACCGGCGCAGCTCAGGGAAAGGGAGTATGCCACAGGGCCTTTCGGGATGCAATACTGCTCGGCCTCCACCCGGGACCGGGTCAGGTTCAGGGGCAGAATCAGGGACAGCTATCAGGTGCAGCGACAGATTCAGCAGCAGCGGCCGGGATCAGCGCGCACGGCCACCGTCCCGGGCACGGACACCGACTCGGCCTCGATTCGCACCCGTTCTTAGCAGGCTTGCACCCACTCAACCAAGCGTGTACCGTGCCCGAGGCCGCGAATCCGGTACCCGGACGAGGCCTTTTCAAAAAAGGGAGGTTCATATGTCGAAAGCTGCCGATTTCATCAATCTCGAGGATTCTTATGGCGCCCACAACTACCACCCGCTGGATGTGGTGATTGAACGGGCTGACGGCCCCTGGGTCTGGGACGTCGACGGCAACAAATACATGGACTTCCTCGCCGCCTACTCTGCGGTCAACCAGGGCCACTGCCACCCCCGTCTGGTCAAGGTGCTGGTCGAGCAGGCCTGTCGGGTCGCGCTCACCTCACGCGCATTTCGCAACGACCAGCTCGGCCCCTTCTGCAAGGAGATCTGTGAGCTCACGGGCTTTGCGCGCATGCTGCCGATGAATACCGGCGCCGAGGCGGTGGAGACCGCGATCAAGGCGGCACGCAAGTGGGGCTACACCGTCAAGGGCATCCCAGAGAATCAGGCCGAAATCCTCGTCTTTTCGGGCAACTTCCACGGCCGCACGACAACCATCGTCAGCTTTTCGTCCGACGAGGATTACCGCTACGGATTCGGTCCATTCACCCCCGGTTTCACGATCCTTCCCTACGGAGACATCGAGGCGGTCAAGGCGGCGATGAACCCGAACGTGTGCGCGGTCCTGGTCGAGCCGATTCAGGGCGAGGCCGGCATCGTCTCTCCCCCGGAGGGATTCCTCAAGCAGCTGCGAGAGATCACCTCTGCCAACAACAGCCTGCTCCTTTGCGACGAGATCCAGTCCGGCCTCGGCCGCACAGGCACTCTCTTCGCCTACGAGCACGAGGACATCCGGCCCGACATCGTAATCATCGGCAAGGCCCTCTCCGGCGGCATGTACCCGGTGTCGGCCATTCTCGCGGACGACGAGGTCATGGGTGTCTTCAAGCCCGGCGAACACGGCTCGACCTACGGCGGCAACCCGCTCGGCGCCGCGGTCGCCCGCGAGGCGCTCAAGGTGCTGGTCGAGGAGCAGATGGTCCAGCGTTCCGCCGAACTCGGAACCTATTTCATGGATCGCCTCAAGGCGATCGACTCCCCCCATATCGAGCTCATCCGCGGCATAGGCCTGTGGATCGGCATCGTGCTCAAACCCGAGGCCGGCGGCGCCCGGCGCTTCTGCGAGGCCTTGCAGCACGAGGGCCTGCTATGCAAGGAGACCCATGAGACCGTGATCCGAATTGCGCCACCCCTGACGATTTCCCAAACTGAAATCGACTGGGCAGTTGAACGCATCGCCAGGGTTCTGACAAGCTGAACGCACCACATACCGTAAGAAAAACGCCCACGTATCAAATGCGTGGGCGTTTATTTTCGGATATGCTCAAGGCATGACGAGGAAGAGAGGATCGCTGACAATGGTCCACCTGGTGGTGGCCGTGCTCGTCGTGATCGTCGTCAACGCCCAGCTCACATGGTGGATCGTCTTCGTCCTGCGCGAGAACCGCACCCGGCTGGCCCTCGAGCGGGGCGCCGTCGAAAGCCTGTGCCGGATCGAGGCCGACCGCATCGAACAGTCCGTAACGGCCATGCACCAGCTGTTTGAAACCGCGGTCAACGCAGCGTTCGACCGCGCTCCGGACCTGCCGGCTCCACTCACCACCTGGTGGCTCGAGGATGATTCGGGCACCGCATGCGGTACGGCACGGCTCGAGGGGGGGGCTCTCGCGCTGTCAACGAGCTCACCCAGTAGCCCGAGTTGCTTGTGGGCGGTCACCTCTTCGGGGTGGACCGTAAATCTGCTACAGATCGATCCGGTCCTCGAGATCGCCCCGCCTCCGGAAGATGACGAGGCAGGCACCCGACCGGCGGTGAGCCTGACCCCTCCCTTCGACGACCGCTCAATAAGACCCCGACAGGAGATCTGGGACTCGATCCTCGAGGGTTACCGGGGTCGCATCCTGATGATGGTCTGCGAAGGGTCGTTCTTCGCCCTCCTGCTGTTCGTATTGGTGGCCCTGCTGTGGCGCACCCTGCGGCGAGAGGTGGCGCTGGAACAGCAACACCGGAACTTCCTCTCCGCCATCACCCACGAGCTCAAGTCACCTCTCGCAGCGATGCGTCTTTCGCTCGAGACGGTGCTCCGCGGTCGGGCCGATAGCAGTGCGAGCGTCCGTTTCCTCGAGAATGCCCTGCAGGACACGGAACGATTGCAGAGCCTCGTTCAAAAGGTCCTCGAGGTGACTCGATACGCCGGAACCGACGCCGGGGTTCGGCTCCACCGCTGCTGTCTGAGCGAGATCGTCGACGAGGCCCTTGGCGCCTTCTCACGGCGCACGACCGCCGCAGGGGCTGTGCTGGCGTCGGACATCGAACCCGAAATCTGGGCGTTGGCCGACGAAGAAGCATTCGCGATCGTCATCTCCAATCTGCTCGAAAACGCCCTCAAGTACGGCGGAACGATCCCGCGGGTCGACGTTCGCCTCGCGTTGGCAGAAGACACCGCGGTGCTCGACATCACCGACAACGGCCGTGGCATTGCCACGGACGACATTCCGTTCGTTTTCGACAGGTTCTGGCGCAGCGGCGACGAAATGACCCGTACGACCCAGGGGACCGGCCTCGGTCTGTTTCTGGTAAAACAGATCGTCACCGGGCACCACGGCACCGTAACCGTGCTACAAACCGGGCCGAAGGGCACGACCTTCCAGGTCACGTTGCCCGATGCTCTGCTGGTGGAGGAGTGACATGAAGAAGCACATTCTGATCGTCGAGGACGAGGAGCATCTCGCCGAGGCTCTCGCCCACAACCTGCAATTCGAGGGCTACAACACCACGACTGCCTATGACGGCGAGCAGGGTTTGCGGCTCGCTCAGTCGATCCAGTTCGACCTCGTCGTCCTCGACATCATGATGCCCAAGCTCGACGGGCTCGAGGTGTGTCGACGCATTCGCGCAACCGGGTCCCGCGTTCCGGTCCTTTTTCTCACCGCCAAGTCGTCCGATGCCGACCGTCTGCTCGGACTCAAGCTCGGCGCCGACGACTACATGGCCAAACCCTTTCTCCTCGAAGAACTCATTCTCCGCATCCAGGGCATCTTTCGGCGGCAAGATTGGTACAGCTCGGCGCCGGAGGAGCAGGAGACCTACCGCTTCGGCAACAACGAGGTCAACTTCCTGACCTTCGAGGCGAGCGCCCGCGACAAGATCATCAACCTCACCGAAAAGGAGTGCATGCTCATCAAACTCCTGGCGGAGCGCAAGAATCAGGTTGTTTCGCGCGAGGAGATTCTCGAACGGGTCTGGGGTTATCGGTTTTCCACGTCATCCAGGACCATCGACAACTTCATTGTCCGATTACGCAAGTACTTCGAAAAAGACCCCAAGAATCCCCGCTTCATTCACTCCGTACGCGGCGTCGGCTACCGGTTCACACCCGACCCATGATGGCCTGGATGCACCGGGTTCTGCTCGCCGTCATCCTCGTCGGCAACATGATCATATTCGCCGGCGTCGACCCGATTTCCCGCGCCATCACCGCTCTGTTGGCGGTCTTGCTCGTGGTCGACATGCGCCGTGTACCGTTGGTGCCGCGCCTCCACCGGATCGCCGGCGCCGCGATCTGCGGTCTCGTCGTCCTCCAACTCCTCCCCCTGCCCGTGGCCATTCGAGGTCTCTTGCAACCAGGGTTCACAGAGGTCATGGCGGCGGGTTGGGCACCTCTTTCACTCGCGCCTTGGGGGACTGTCTGGTCCGCTTCCGCAGCCATTATTGCCCTCGTCCTGGCGCTCACTGCCGCCCGTATGGCAACCACCCGCAGCGGGCTACCGGCCCTGCTCGTCATCATCGCTGCAACCGGCGTTGTTGCAGCGATCCTGGGTCTGCTGGCTGAGGGCGCCGACCCGAAGCAGGTTCTCGGTCTGCGGGACAACGTACAGGGCGGAGGGCCCTATGGGTCTTTCGTCAACCACAATCACTTCGCCCAGGCGATGGAGCTGAGTATTCCGGCGGCCGTGGCTCTGTTTATTGCCGCAATCCGGCGGCTGCCGGCCCCGGGACTCGTACGCCAAAAGGCCGCGGTCGTCATCTTCGGCACCACAGTCGCCATCGCGGTTTCGAGCGCTGCCCTCCTCCGATCCGGATCCCGGGCCGCCGTCATGGTCATGATCGCAGCTGCAATCTTGACGGCGCCGTGGTGGCGGCGGAGCATCGGTGCCGGCCGGCTCTGGCCGAAGATCGTCGCCGGCGGGGTGGTGGCCGCGCTCATCGCCTCACTTTCGTGGACCCGAATTCCGGACCTGAAGGAACGCGTCTCCGACCTTTTCGTCATAGAAGGTCTGCAGGCCAACTCGCGCATCGACCTCTGGTTAGGCACCCTCGGGTCGTGGCAACGCGCGCCCATCGTCGGGTCAGGCCTCGGAAGTTACCGATACGTCATTGGTCTCGACAAACCCGCGACCGGTACGATGGTCCTCGAGCAGGCCCACAACGACTGGCTCGAGTGGGCATCTACCACGGGCCTGGTCGGGGTTGTTATCCTGGTGATAGCCATCGCAGGTCTCAGCGGCATCCTGCGTCCTTCCCGGACCCGTCGACTCCGTTCGGAGTTACGGTATCCGCTGGCGGCGGGGACAATGGCCCTTACCGCAACGGCGTTGCACGAAATCGTCGGTTTCGGGCTTCAGACTCCAGTCAACCGATACCTCCTTGCCGTCTGGATCGGGCTGCTCTGGGGACTGTGGGGACGTGTAAGACACATGGAGCAGGACAAGGCAAGGCGGGCAGTTGAAACCGATACGACGACGCCGGAAACCTCCGAAGGAATGACGCCATGACCCCTTCATCGCCTCTCGAGCGCGATCTCATCCGTCGCCACCTCTCGCGCATGCGGATTGCCGGCGCCGTGGTATTGATGTCCATTCCGGCCGCCGCCGCTGCTGTGTTCTTTCTGCCCCCCCTCCGGCATTCTTTCTTCGGTCCGACCACGACCACGATTCTGGCTGCGGCCGCGGCTCTCTGGATCGGATTGAGCGCCAACCGCGACGCACACGCGCGCCTCGAACGCGTCAAACGTGCTTATGCCGTTCACGGCGACCTCCGCCGGCTGCTTCGCGATCACTTGCTGGTCTACCTCGTGGTGCTGATCCGGCTCGATCTCGTCGCACTGTGCGGACTGGTGGTTGCCGCGTGGGGCAACGGTTCGACGATCGGCCTTGGATTCATCGCCCTCGCCGGAGTCATGATGGTTACGACGTGGCCGACCGAGCACAAGACCTGGCTGCTCATCGAAAGGGCACAAAGGCTGCGTGAGCCATGAAACAAAATCGAGTCAGATCACGTATTTGGGGTCGAGGGCCTCGCAGCCCCGTGGACGACGTGTGGTCGTCGGAGGGTGCATGACACGGAAAACCATTCTGCTATTGATCGCGGTCGTCGCTGTTGCCGCAGCTGCCGGATTGCTCGCCCTGCCGCAGACGTCCGAGTGGACGACAAACTCCAAGGAGGCTCTGGCCGAGTTCCAGAACGGAATGGAAGCGAGCCAGAAGCTCTACTCGAACGAGGCACGCCGGCACTGGGAGCGGGCTCTCGAGTTCGATCCCGACTTCGTTTCAGCCAAGGTACGCGTAGCCGAGAGCTGCCGGTACGAAGAAGAAGAGCGGGCCACAGTCCTGCTCGCCGAGGCTGTCAACGCCGACCAGAGCCGCCTCACTGCGCGCGAACGATTCCTCGTCCGCCGCGCCAATCTGATCACCAATTTAGAGTTCGAGACGGCTACAACGGAGCTCGAAGCCTATGTCGAACGCTATCCGGACGACCCCTACGTGCTCCACCTCAAGGCCCTGCGCGACTGGCAGCGCGGCGAGCTCGAATCGGCTGAACGGCTCAACAAGCGCCTGCTCGAGATCAACCCGAATTGGGTTTTGGCATACAACCAGCTCGGCTACATTACGATGCTGCAGGGCCGCTTTGCCGAGGCCGAGGAGTACTTCAGCTCCTATCGGTTCATTGCCCCCGATCAGGCCAACCCGCATGATTCGCTGGGCGAGCTCTTCATTCTTCTCGGACGGTACGACGACGCCAAGGCGTCACTCGAACGCGCCCTCGTCAACAAGCCCGACTTCTATGCTGCCTTCGAGCACCTCGCCATGCTCGAGGCCCTCCGCACCAACTGGGAGGCCGCCGAATCGTGGATCGACCGCGGCATCGAGGCCGACGCCATGTCCGAGGAGATGGCCGAGCACTTCCGCTGCATGCTCGAGTACTGGCGGCTGGCCTACGAGCAGGATTGGAAGGCGATCCTCGCCCTCGCCGAGCAGCGATGCCCCCCGGAGGAGACCGGGGCTCAGTCAGCGATCTACCTTCATCAGGCGGCTTGCCGCACCGGCAACTGGGAGCAGGCGGAGTTCATAGAGTCCAAAGTAGCTCAAGAGATGGACGGCGCCGAACCGATGAAAAAGTCAATGGTCTTCGAGAGCCTCAAGCCGATGACCCACCACATGGCCGGGGTGCGGCTTGCGATCAAGGGAGACATCGAGGGCGCCATCACCGAGTTCGAGATCGCTGACGAGCACCTGAGCTATCTCAACATCGGCATCGGGTTCTTCAAGCTATCGAACAGGCTCGCAATGGCATCGGTATTACGTTCGGCGGGTCAGGACGTTCAATCCCACGCCCTCCTGAGCAAGGTCAGAGCAGTCAACCCGGAGCTCGCCCTGCAGTACGAGGAGCGCTGGCGTCTTGAGGCGAACCACTAGCCTGTTCCCGTCCAGAAACTCTGGATGGGAACTAGCCCGAATCAAACTCGCGGCCTTGATTTGTTATTCTCCCTCGTTGATGGGTATTCGCAATGGCCAGACTGGCGTCGCCGCCTGCACGGGGGACGGCACACTGCGCTACGAACAGCGTGATTTGGGTGCGCCGACCGGATCTGAGATCGTGCTCGCCCTGCACTGCTGCGGCTTCTGCGGCACCGACCTTTTTAAGCTCGACAATCGTACGGCCCCGGAGGGCATGGTTCTCGGACACGAACTCGTTGGCAGTGTTGTGGCCATGGGGCCGAAAACCACCGGTTTCGAGATCGGCGACCGAATCGTGGCGCCGCACCATGTGGCGTGTGGGGTCTGCGACCTCTGCCGGCGCGGAAGTCGCACCCTTTGTGGGGTTTTTAAAGAAAACCTGATGGCGCCCGGCGGCTTCTCCGAGCGCATCCTGTTACGCGATCGTGCAGTCCAGCAAGCGGCCCGCCTGATTCCCGACGACGTTGCTGACGAGGCCGCCGCATTCCTCGAGCCGGCGTCGTGTGTGCTACGCGGCGTAATCAAGGCCGAAATAACTGAACCCAAGGGTCTCGCTGTCATCATCGGTGGCGGAAGCATGGGACTGCTTCACCTGCTCGTGCTCCGCGCGGCGATGCCCGGCGTCAAGACGGTCGTTGTCGATCCGCTCGCTGACCGACGGCGGTTCGCCGACAGCCTCGGCGCCGACGCATCGTGCATGCCCGAAGCGACCGCAGCGACTGTTGATCACCTCAGCGGAGGGCTCGGGGCGGACGCCGTCTTCGATACCGTCGGCGGATCGGGAATACTGCGCGCAGCGCTCGCCTGCGCCCGTCCCGGAGGCACCGTCGTCCTGTTCGCCCACGCCGCCGAATCCGAGGCGGCAGGTTTCGAGCTCAACCCCTTCTTCAAGAACGAGCAGCGAGTCATCGCAACCTACTCCGGCAGTCTCGACGAGCAGGACCGCGTAGCAGAGCTCCTGTTCTCCGGCGTTTTGGACCCAACGCCCCTCGTGACCCACAGGGTCCCACTCGACCGGGCCGACGAGGCCGTGCGACTCGCCCGCGCCCGCCTCGCACTCAAGATCATGATCGGACCCCCAGAGCGGGAGAGTGGTGCCTGATGGCAAACAACAGAGTTCTCTATCTCCTCGGCCCGGAGCACGTCGAAATTCGCGAGGACCAGATTCCTGAACCCGGCAAGGGCGAGTTGCTCATCCGGGTGGAGGCGGCGACGACCTGCGGCACCGACCTCAAGGTGTATCGGCGCGGCGACCACCCCCGCATGCTGACGCCGCCATGCCCCTTCGGGCACGAGATGTCAGGCGTCATCGCTCGGACCGGCGCCGGATTGACGGACTGGAGCGACGGAGACCCGGTAGTCATCAGCAACTCAGCATCCTGCGGCCAATGCGCCTACTGCCGTGCCGGCCGGGAGAACCTCTGCGAAGATCTGCACTATCTCAACGGAGCGTACGCCGAATTTATATTGATCCCGGAAAGATTCGTACGCCGGGCCGCCTACCGCCGTCCTGACGGACTCGAGTCGGCGGTGGCGGCTCTGACCGAGCCTCTGGCTTGTGTACTGCACGGCCTCTCGCGATGCCCCCCCGCCGTCTCAGGCGGAGCGGCTGTTCTCGGCGCCGGCCCGATAGGTCTGATGTTCGTGGCCGAGCTCGCCCGCCGGGGCTACGACGTCGTGCTCGGCGACCTGATTACGAAGCGCCTCCAGCTCGGCCAGCGTCTCGGCGCCACCAGTACGGTGCTCCTCACCGGAGAAACCCACGATAGGGAGCTCCTGCAAGCTGCATCCGGCGGACTCGGCACACCTTTGGTGATTGAAGCCACCGGAGTACCGGCGGCGTGGTCGACGGCAATGGAAACGGTGGCCGTGGGTGGTACGGTCGTTCTTTTCGGCGGTTGCGCCCCCGGTATACAGGTCGCATGCGACACCCACCGCCTTCACTACTCGGAAATCACAGTCGCCGGCGCCTACCACCACCGCCCGACCAGCTTCTGCGCTGCCCTCGAACGACTCGCAGAACACAGTCAAGACCTCGCCCTTCTCATCGAAGAGGAACAACCCCTCGAGGGAGTCGAGATCGCTCTGAGACGAATGGCAGCCCGCCACATCCTCAAGGCGTGCATCAGACCGTAAGCCTGCAATTCCCGAGATCCCAAGACCTCAAGACCCCGAGACCTCCTACCCATCATCCTGTAAACTCTGTCTGACTGACGGAGGTCATCATGCGAATTAGCTATCTCGTCCTTTCTGCGCTCCTGCTCGTCGCCACCCATGGCGGCGCCCAGTCCATCGGCCCCGGCGCTATCATTCCCGCGGTCGCCAATCTACCCGGCATCGCCAGCACCTTCTGGCAGTCAGATGTGACCGTTTACAACCCGAACGAAGACCAGGTACCCATCCGCCTCCTCCTCTTTCCGGAAATACGTGGAGGTGAGCAGGCATTCGATCCCATGACCTCGGACCAGATGACGATTCCTGCCCTTGGTCAGGTTACTTTTTCGAACGTCGTCCTGTCGGTTTTCGGCCTGTTCAACGAGAAGGGCGCTCTGTCGGTGATATCCGAGAACGGATCGCCACTCGTCGTGGGCTCGCGTACCTATACCTTCGGACAGAACGGCGGCAGCTTCGGTCAGGATGTCAGCGGCATCCTCGTTGCGGAACGCTCGTGGGCAGCCGGCGCTCAGCACGACAGCCTCTACCGGACCAATGTCGGTGTTTTCCTCCCGGTAGCACCCGCTGCTGGTCAGGTCCTGGACTTCACCGTCACCGTGCGCGATCCTGCGGGCGAGGAGGTTGGTACGGGAACCATTCAGTTCAAAGATACCGGCATGCAACAGCACAGCCTGACGGCTTTCGGGGTCGAGCAGCTTGTGTCCGGCTCGGTCGAGATCACCTGCACTGATCCCTCATTTTTCTGGTTCGGTTACATCTCGCGCGTCGACCAGATCAGCGGTGATGCCGTCTACAGACCGCTACGCGGTCTTGAGTTCACAGCAGCCCGTTAGCCTCCATCCACACGTCGTTGAAGATGGTGCTCAGATAGCGGCTGCCGGAGTCCGGGAAGAGGGTGGCGATTCGTACCGGGTGATCGGCCCGTCGAGCGACCTGCCGAACTGCCCACAAAGCGGCCCCCGAGGAGCCACCGGCAAGCACAGCCTCCGTGCGGGCGAGTTCGCGGGCTGCCTGAAAGGCCTGTCGGTCACTCACCCTGAGCATGTCGTCGATGAGCTCGAACTCCGGACAGCCGATGAGTTCCTCGTCGCCCAGTCCTTCGATCAGGTAGGGTCCGGGCTCGGTGAGCTTGCCATGGTGAAACCAGTCGAAAAATATTGAACCTTCGGGATCGACCGCGACGATCTGGACCGTAGGATCTTGTTCCTTGAGGTAGCGTGCAACACCACACACGGTACCGCCAGTCCCGATGCCAGCGACCAAGATGTCGATCCGGCCCTCCATCTGCTGCCAGATCTCCGGTCCGGTCGTATAGTAGTGAGCCTCCGAGTTGAGCCGATTGTTGTGCTGGTCCGGAAACCACCAATCCGGGTGCTCGGCGGCAAGGCGGCGGGCCATCTTGTTGTAGCTGTTCGGGTCGTCCGGTGGCAACGTGCCATCGACCAACTCAAGATCGACCCCCATCGCGCGCAAGCAGTCGAGCTTCTCCTTCGAGGTCTGTTTGCGCACGACCATCGTGCACTGGAGGCCCTCTTGCACGGCCATCATCGCGAGCCCCATCGCGGTATTGCCGGACGAACTCTCGATCACCCGGCCGCCCGGCGCGAGCTCGCCACTCTCGAGGGCCCGATCGACCATGAAACGGGCGATGCGGTCCTTGACGCTCCCCATCGGGTTGAGGAACTCGAGCTTGGCGAAGATCTCGCATCCGAGGCCGTCGACACTGCGCCCGAGCCGCAGTAAAGGCGTCCACTCGGCGACGTCGGCGATGTGGTTGTATACGCGTCTTCCTACCATGGCCGGGGATTATAGACGCCAACTGTGGCAGAGGGGTGGCAGCGCGAGGCGCTCACCCGGCGCGAGGCCGACCCGGAAAACCGGAGAAGGCGCGTCGCTGGGAATGCCCGGCGGTCAGCCGGGCATCACAGAAGGCCGGAGCTCGAACACCCCACCCACAAGAAGATCCACCAGACCCGCGTCCGCCGGCGGCATCTCGAACCGGCGCAGCTCAGAGACAGGAGACCACATCAGCTCTTGACCCTCGAGGCCAGCCGGGGTCCCACTCTTGACTGCGGCCCTGAAGAAGAGCAACAGGATCTCGAGACCGGGCTCGGTGTGCACGGCGAAGGTCAAAGGTGCACCAACCTCGATCTCGACTCCCAACTCCTCGCGAATTTCACGACTCAGAGCCGCCGCGGGGCTCTCGTCGATCCCGACCTTGCCGCCGGGGAACTCCCACAGCCCAGCCATGTGAGTCCCCGCAGGACGGCGAGCGAGCAGAACACGGTCCGCGTCATCAAAGATAACGGCGGCGGAAACGGTGATCCGGCGAATGCTACAGGGCATCGTAAAACGGTAGCACGGTAGTCTGGCCCCGACCCTCCTGCGGCCGACGATCACGCTACAATGACCGGCCGGAGGCGACGATGGAACAGTGGCATCACACAACAGTCCTGGCCGTACGCCGCAATGGCGATGTGGTCATCGGTTCGGACGGCCAGGTAACTCTGGGAAACACCGTCATCAAACACTCGGCGGCAAAGGTCCGCCGTCTGGCAGGCGACAGGGTGATCGCGGGTTTTGCTGGATCGGTGGCCGACGCGCTGGCGCTGTTCACTCGCTTCGAGGCCAAGCTCGAGGCCTATGGCCACAACCTCGAGCGTGCAGCGGTCGAGCTCGCGCGGGAGTGGCGTACCGACCGTGCGCTGCGCCATCTCGAAGCAATGCTCATCACCGCCGACATCGCGACGACGCTGCTCGTATCAGGCACCGGCGAGGTCCTGTCGCCTGACGACGACGTCGTTGCCGTCGGGTCGGGCGGGAGCTACGCATTGGCGGCGGCCCGGGCCCTGATCGCTCACACCGAGCTCGACGCCAAAACTGTTGTGACGGAGAGCTTGAAGATCGCTGGGTCGATCGACATCTATACCAACCAACACGTGACGATCGAGGAGCTGAAACCGTGAGAATCGACGACCTGACGCCGCGTGAAATCGTCGCCGAGCTCGACCGTCATATCGTCGGTCAGGAAAACGCCAAGAAGGCAGTCGCGATCGCCCTGCGCAACCGCTGGAGGCGCCAGCAGCTCGACCCTGAGCTGCGTGAGGAGGTCGCGCCCAAGAACATCATCATGATGGGACCGACGGGCGTCGGCAAGACCGAGATCGCCCGCCGCCTTGCCCGGCTCACAGGCTCTCCTTTCCTCAAGGTCGAGGCCTCGAAGTTCACCGAAGTCGGCTACGTCGGACGCGACGTTGAGAGCATGGTTCGCGACTTGGTCGAGGCCGGCATCCAGCTCGTGCGAGAAGAACGAGCGAACGAGGTTCGGGTGCGGGCCGAGCGGGCGGCGGAAGACCGACTGCTCGACCTGTTGGTGGTGGCCGCGAACCTGCCGGTCGGCGCCTCACTCGAGGAGGTGAGAAGGTCGGTCAAGCTCCAGCTTCGCGACGGCCTCCTGGAGACGCAAGAGGTTGAGTTCGAGGTCACCGAGCAAAAGAACCCGACAGTCGAGATGTTCACGCCCCAGG